>JADGPC010000063.1 GCA_017882645.1 Streptosporangiales bacterium
GCCGCGACCGTGCCGGCCGCGACGAGGATGACTGCGAGGGCAGCCACGCCGACAACGCGCGGGCGGCTGGCTCGTGCCTTGCGGCCGCGCGGCGTGTGCCCCGCATCGGTCGCTGCATGCCCGGTCTGGGCCGGCCACCCGCCGTCGGCTGGCCAGCCAGCCTGAGCCGGGCCCTGGTCCTGGGCCTGCTGCTGCTTCTGAGCCGATCGCTTCTTCTGGGCCGGCCGCCTGCTGCGATCGGGCTGCCTGTCCCGTGCGGGCCGGCTGGCCGGTCCAGCCGGTGCGGGTGCGGCGGTCGGTGCAGGTCCAGCCGGTGCGGCCGGGGCAGGAAGGGCGGCGCGCGGACGGCTCGGCGGCGCCGAGCCCTGGTCCGGCTCGGCCTGCCGGCGCGGAACGGAACGGGACGGAGGTTCGGCAGGTCCCGGGTCCGCACCACCCGGATTGGTGCCGCGGCCCGGCGAGGCCCCGCGATTCGGCCTGCCGAGCCGATACGGCACGATCGCGCGATCCAGAGCCGCCGGCCGGTCCGAAGCGGCGGGCCTGCCCTCAGCTCGCCGGTCTTCGGCTGGCCGGTCCTGAGCCGGCCTGTCCCGAGCTGGCCGGTCGGGCGTGACCGTGGTCCCGTTGGCGGCCGGAGCTGACTGCTGTCCGCCGGTAGCAGTCCCGGACTTGGTAAGAGCGCCCAGCGCGGCCCGCAACCTGGGCAGGGGCTCGGTATTCGGCTCCGGGCTCTCGTCGCTTCCGTTCGCCGGCTCCGGATTCTCCCGGCCCGTGCCCGCGCCGACCTTATCGTGGGTTGCGGTGTTCGCGCCGGACTTACCTGGACCGGTGACCTCAGTGACGTTGGCGGCTGATGGCGTCTGAGTTCCGCGCGCAGCATCGACCGCAGCCTGCATCTGCCGCAGTAATGCGTCGGGAAGTACCGGTCGCTGTGACCGCTCTGGACCAACTCTGGCGGCACCTGGCACCCGGCGGGTAAGCGGCGGAGTCGGCCTGTCATCTGCCATCCAGCTGCACCCCCCGTTCGCATGCAGGTCAAATCTTAATCGCAACGTCCTTCCCTGGACGACCAGAGCAACACATGATCGCCTGTTATTCAAGCACTATCACTAATTGTCACGAACTTGGTACAGCACGCATCTGCACAGACCGGGACGAATTACAGCAGGCACGGCATTCGATTGCAGTCGTCCCGCAGCCGGCGGCGGCTCGGATGGAACTATCGTTCGGAAAATATGCAAACACCCGTCCTGGTCATCGGTCTGACCTGTACCTTTTCGTATGCGGTAGCGCGGTAGGGCAGAGTATGACCTGGTCGCGCCGTCGCCCGCACAGTTCACGGGCTGCGGGGGGGCGCCCACGTTGGGATGTCCCCTGGTGCACCCTCGATTAACAAGTAGGTGCGCCTATGGAGGACGGCACGACGACGCCGCACTCATCCGAGGCCGGGACGCCGGATATCCGGACGGCAGCGGCCGGGTCGGGTTCGCACCGTCAGTACCGGACTCGCCGCTGGCAGCTGCCCAGTGCCTGGCCGCTACTGGCGGTGCTGGTCGTCCAGGCGGTGCTGTCGCTCCGGCTGGTCCGGGCCGACACGGCCTTCCAGGACGAGGCGCTGTACCTGTGGGCCGGTCACCGCGAGATCGCGCACCTGCTGCACGGTGTGCCGATCCCGCCTTTTCCCGCCTACTTCTCGGGCGCACCCGTCATCTATCCGCCGCTCGGTGCTTTAAGCGATTCTGTCGGAGGACTGGCTGGCGCCCGGATTCTGTCGCTGGTCTTCATGCTCGGCGCGACCGTCCTGCTATGGGGCGTCGCCAGAATGCTGTACGGCCGGGTGGCCGCGTTTTTCTCCGCCGCGCTGTTCGCCGTGCTCGGTCCGACCCTGCACCTTGGCGCCTTCGCCACCTTCGATGCCATGTCGGTGTTCCTGCTCGCTCTCGCGGCCTGGCTGGTCGTGCGGGCCGGCGATCGCCGGGACGCGACCGGCTGGATGATCGCGGCGGGCGTCGCGCTGGCCCTGGCCAACGCGACGTCCTATTCGACTGCTGTTTTCGACATCGTCGTGATCGCGCTCGCGCTGGTCACAGCGTTGCCGAGACCTGGCGGGAAGCTGGCGGCCGCCCGCTGCCTGGTCCTGCTGACCGTCGTGGTCGTGTTGCTGTCGGCTGGACTGCTGATCGGCGGAAGCTACTACGTCACCGGAGTCGGGCAGACCACGTTCTAGCGCGTTCCCGGCGCCGCGTCGCCGCTGACCGTGCTGACCGATGCGTGGCTGTGGACCGGCCTGGTCATCCTGCTGGCCGCGTCCGGCGTGATCGTCAGCCTGCTCAGCCGCGAGGGTCGCGAGCGAACCTGGACGCTTGTCATCCTGGGCTGCGCGGCACTGCTCGGGCCCCTGGAGCAGGCGCACCTGCACACCGCCGCGTCGCTGAACAAGCACGTCGGTCATGGCGTCTGGTTCGCCGCGATCGCCGCCGGCTACGCGATCGACAGATTCGTCGCCGCGGCCCCAGAGGGACGGATGCGGGCCATCACCTGCGGTGCCTGCGTCGTGGCCCTCCTCTTCCCGGCCACGCTGGGAATCAGCCAGTCCCGCACCTTCTCCTCGGACTGGCCCAACGCGTCGAGCCTGATCTCGGTGCTCCGCCCCCTGGTCAGTCACGGCAACGGTCGCCTGCTGGTCGAGGATCCGTCGATCGCGGAGTACTACCTCAAGGCCGGCGACGACTGGCAGCGGTGGTCGAGTACGAGGAACATCGTCACGCCGTCGGGCAAGAGCACCGGAGGCCCGAGCCAAGCCGCTGGTGTCGTCGGCCCGGGAAACGTCGGCGAGTTCACGGTCTTCATCCTGAAGCATTACTTCTCGATCATTGCCCTGAATTACGCCGACACGACCACGCTGGATCTCAAGATCACTGCGGAAATGAAAGCCGATCCCCACTACCACCTACTCCGGGTCATCAATTACGGCCCGGCGCCCGGCACCTACCTCATCTGGCAGTACCAGCCATGAGCACCTCCACCGAGCAGGTTGCCCCGACCGAGCTGGTCAGCCAGCGCGCGGAGAATCGCGGGCTGGCTGAGCCATATGCTCCAGGGCTGGCGCCGCCACCGGATGACGGGGAAAAATATAGCTATATTCACCGGGACATCGCCTACCTGGGAACCATCCTCACCGTCGGCGCCGTCTGCCTGATCGTCAGCCAGCTCCGGTTCGAGTTCGGAGTTCCGGTGCCGTGGCCATTCATGATCTTCACGGCC
>JADGPC010000429.1 GCA_017882645.1 Streptosporangiales bacterium
CTGCCGTGACGAAGCAACGACGTTCGGCCGTTGTTGGAGGGGGCTCAAGTGACCGAGGAAGGCGCAAGTTCCTCAGCAAGCCAGACTATTGCCGCAGTTCATGGCGGCCAGGTCCGCCCTGAGGAGGCTGCCAGTCCTGGCAGTTCCGACAGTCACGGCAATCAGCGAGAACTCGGGCATAACGTAGCCACCGCAGCGCGCGTGCCGGCGCCGTCTGAGCAGGGTATCCGCGACCGGGTCGATGTCAGGATGCCCGCCGACGGCGCCTACCTGTCAGTCCTGCGCACCGCGACGGCTGGGCTGGCGGCCCGGCTCGACTTCACCCTCGACGAGATCGAAGACATGCGCATCGCCGTCGACGAGGCCTGCGCCATGCTGCTCAGCCAGGCAATTCCAGGCAGCGACCTGGACTGCGGCTTCATGCTCGGCCTGGACGCGATGACCATCCGCGTCTCGGTCCGCTGCCTGGCTCCGCAGGTGCCCGCCGACGACACGTTCGCCTGGACCGTGCTCACGGCTCTCGCGGGCAGCGTCGACGCTCAGGTGGGGCCTGGCGACGTGCTGTCGATCGTGCTGCGAAAGAGTCGTGATTCATCGAGGTCAGTATGACGGGGGAAGTTGAGGTCGCGTTGACCGAGGAGTTCGAGACGATGACGGCCGCGGCGCCTGCCGGGGGGCAGGCGCTGGCCGATACCGAAGAGGTCCTGGCGGTAGCCGGGCTGATCGCGGAGGAGATCGGCGAGGACGCCTCTGAGCAGCTTTCTGGCGCCATCAGGATCCAGCACGCGGTGCGTGACCGGGGACACGCACGAGAACTGTTCGTGTTGCTCGCAGAGCTTCCTGAGGGCGATACTGAGCGGCTCAGGATCCGCGGCGAGCTCGTCGAACTGCACCTGCCGCTGGTCGAGTATCTGGCCCGGCGGTTCCGCAACCGGGGCGAATGGCTCGACGACCTGACCCAGGTCGCCACCATCGGCCTGATCAAGTCCATTGACAGGTTCGACCTCAGCCGTGGCGTCGAGTTCTCGACTTACGCCACGCCGACGATTGTCGGGGAAATCAAGCGGCACTTCAGGGACAAGGGCTGGGCCGTCCGGGTGCCGCGCAGGCTGCAGGAACTGAAGCTGGCGCTCACCAAGGCCATCGGCGACCTGGCCCAGCGGCTTGGCCGGGCCCCCACCGTCGCCGAACTCGCCGCGCACCTGCAGATGAGCGAGGAGGACGTACTCGAGGGCCTGGAGTCGGCCAACGCCTACTCGACGGTCTCCCTCGACGCACCTGATTCAGGGGACGAGGACGCGCCAGCGGTCGCCGAGTCGCTTGGCATGGTCGACGAGGCGCTCGAGGGCGTGGAGTACCGGGAGTCGCTCAAGCCGCTGCTCGAGCGCCTGCCGCCGCGGGAGAAGCGGATCCTGCTGCTGCGCTTCTTCGGCAATATGACCCAGTCACAGATCGCAACCGAGCTGGGCATCTCGCAGATGCATGTCTCGCGGCTGCTCGCCCGCACTCTCACCCAGCTGCGCGAGGGCCTGACCACCGACGACTGATCAGGGGACGCTCGGCGGCGGCGGCTGGCCGGCGGCTGCCAAGCCGGGCCGAACGGGCTACCTAGCGGGCGGCGGCACGCTACTTGGCCGGGGCGGCAGGCTCCTTGGCCGTGAAAGTCAGCGCGCGGAGGCTAGGCGGTACCAGGAGCAGCGCGAAGCCCCCGACAGCCAGTGCCAGCGCAGGCCCGCCCAGCCAGTACCGGTCACCCTGAACCAGGTAGATCCCGATGATGCCGGTGAAGAGCTGGGTCAGCAGGGCCGGCGTGCGGCTCCATCGCCGCACTCTGGCCAGGCCGACCGCCACCAGGGCCAGGGCGACGGCCGTCCCGACCCCGATGACCGTGAGGGCGATGCCGCTCGAGTTCTGGTACGCCTTTCCCTGCAGCGCGTCGATACCGGCGAACACGGCCGCTGCGAGGACACCGGCCGACTCGACGGCCTGAACGGCGGCAGCAAGCAAGACCGTTAGGGGACGCCCGTGCGGCCCGTCATCCGCGCCGACGTTAGCCTGTGCGCGTGCGCGCCCTCCTGATCGTGAACCCACGTGCTACCTCCACGACCCGGCTGCGCCGAGACGTCATCGCGTCCGCCCTGGCGTCCGCCGTTCAACTCGAAGTCACCGAGACACGCTACCGGGGTCACGCCACGAAGCTGGCATCGGTCGCTTGCTCGGAGGGCTACGGCCTGGTGCTCACGCTCGGCGGCGACGGCACCGTGAACGAAGCGGTCAACGGCATTCTGCACCAGCCGGACCGCAGCGGCTGTGCGGCGGCCGAACTACCCGCACTAGCCGCGCTGCCCGGAGGCAGCGCCAACGTGTTCACCGGCGCGCTCGGCCTGTCGCGCGATCCAGTCGACGCGACCGGCCAGGTACTGCGGGCCGTCGCCGAGCGGCGCGAGCGCACTATCGGCCTCGGGACGGCCGACGGCCGGTTCTTCACGTTCAATTCCGGCCTCGGCCTGGACGCGGAGGTGGTCCGGGCGGTCCAGGGCCTGCGCGCGCACGGCCGGCCGGTCACCACGGCACTGTACGTCAGGCTGGCGCTGCGGCAGTTCTACCGGCAGACGGACCGCAGGCATCCGAGCATCGCCGTCGAGCCGCACTGCCGGCCGGCCGCAGGGCCGGTATTCCTGGCCATCGTTTCCAATACGGCGCCATGGACCTATCTCGGCCGCCGTGAGGTGCACGCGAACCCGCAGGCTGGCTTCGATACCGGACTCGATCTGTTCGCCTTGCGAAACATGTCGACCTTCAGCACTTTCAGTGCCATCGGCAGGATGCTGACGGTAACGGAGGGCGAGATAAGCGGCAGGAACGTGCTTTCCTATCACGATCAGCCGTCCGTCACGCTGCGCGCGAGCAGGCCCGTAGCGTTCCAGATCGATGGCGAGTACGTTGGCGAGCGAGAGGTTGTCGAGTTCCGGTCGGTGCCGCGCGCGCTGCGCGTTATCGCCTGATCTCTTCCGCCGAATGCCCGCTGCTCGCCCGGCCAAATCCGTCGAATGGGCCGGAGTCGCGCAAGGTTACCCAAGCCGGACGGCGCGCAGGACAGGTCCCGTACCCGGCGGACGGATCATGCCCGCCATGTGACTGATCTGACACCGAAATCCGGCCTAACCTTTGCCTAAGGGTCTTGCGCTTGATCGATTAACTTGGGAGGGTTGTAACCGCTCCTGGCTAGCGGCGAGCAAGCACGCCCGGGCCAGGCGGGCAATGTCTGCGCGGGCAGTTTCCACGGGGGCGTGGTCTTATGGTCGTCCGGGAGCCGGCACGGGAGATACGTCCCGCGCTGCGGTGAATCTTGAGTCTGGTCGCAGCGCGGGCTTGATATACGATATAGCTCGTGAATTCGTTCACAAGCATGACGGAGGCGACGGGTCGGACAAGGCTCGTTGATCCTCGTAGACGTGAAGGAGTGGACCGCATGGACTGGCGCAACTACGCCGCCTGTCGTGACGTCGACCCGGAGTTGTTCTTCCCGATCGGTAACACCGGCCCGGCCCTGCTCCAGATCGACGAGGCGAAGCAGGTCTGCGCCCGCTGCAAGGTCACGGAGGCATGTCTGCAGTGGGCACTCGAGAGCGGTCAGGACTCCGGAGTATGGGGTGGCCTGAGCGAGGACGAGCGGCGCGCGCTGAAGCGGCGCAGTGCCAGGGTCGGTGCCAGCGCCTGATCCGACCTGGCCTAGCTGCTTAGCTCGCCTGATCCGCGGCCGGCAGCGGCAGATCGAGCTGCACGCTGGTGCCGTCGCCGCCGGGTCTGGCGGAGATATCCAGTGTCCCGCCAATCTCGCTGACGACGAGCGTCCTGACAATCTGCAAGCCCAGGCTCGTCGTCGACTCCAGATTGAACCCGTCAGGAAAGCCGGCGCCGTTGTCAGCCACGGTTACGGTCAGCCGGTCCGTGCCGCGGTCGGCGGTCACTTCCAGCGTCCCGGTCGCCGGGCCCCCGGGCAGCGCCAGGCCGTGCTGAACGGCGTTGTGCACCAGCTCGGTGAGCACCAGGGCCAGCGGGGTGGCGACCGAAGCCGAAAGCACGCCGAACTTCCCGATCAGGACGGGCGTGATCCTGGCTTCAGGTGCGGAAAGCTCGCCAGCCGTCGCGGCGATCTGCCGCGCGATGTCGTCGAACTCCACCGCCTCGGCGGTCGCATGCGACAAGGTCTCGTGGACCAGCGCGATCGATCCCACCCGGCGGACCGCCTCCTGGAGCGCGGCGGACGCCTCCGGTGCCCGCGTCCGCCGGGCCTGGAGCCGCAGCAGGGCGGCGACGGTCTGCAGGTTGTTCTTGACCCGGTGGTGAATCTCCCTGATCGTGGCGTCCTTGGTGATCAGCTCGCGTTCTCTGTGCCGCACCTCGGTGACGTCCCTGAGCAGGATCAGCGCCCCGGC
>JADGPC010000430.1 GCA_017882645.1 Streptosporangiales bacterium
CCGCGATCCGCGGTGACGCGGTGCCAGCCCGCGCGATCAGGGGCCTGGCCTAGCCGATGATCATCGCAGCCGCCCTGTGCCCGGCGCCGCCACTGCTCATCCGCGAGCTCACCGGCGCCGACCAGGTCGCCGCGGACCTGCGGGCCTCGTGCCTGGATGCCGTGGCCGAGCTGATGGCCGCGGAGCCCGAGGTGATCGCGGTGGCGGGCGCGGCGGAGCAGACCAGTACCTGGGACGCCGCTTCCTCGCTCGACCTGGCGCTGTTCGCGCCCGGCCCCCGCAGCCGCTCGCGCGCGGGCCGGCCGCCGGGACTGCCGCCGTCGCTTGGCGTCGGCGCCTGGCTCATCGGCCAGGCCGGTTACACCGGCGAGCGGTTTCTGCAGTCGGTCGCCGCGGACGAGCCTGGCGGCCGGTGCGCGAGCATCGGCACGAGCCTGGCCGGCGCACGCGCACGGGTGTCGCTGCTCGTGATGGCCGACGGCAGCGCCAGGAGAGGGCAGAAGGCGCCCGGATACCTCGACGAGCGGAGCGCCGCTTTCGACGCCGATGTCGCCCGCGCGGTTCGGACGGGCCGGCTCGACGCCCTCCTCTCGATCGACCAGGACCTGGCGCGCGACCTGATGGCGACCGGACGCCCCGCGTGGCAAGTACTGGCCGGCGCGCTGGCAGGCCGTAGGGTCACCAGCGAGGTCCGTTACGCCAGCGATCCGTTCGGGGTCGCGTACCTGGTGGCATCGCTGCGGGTGCCACCCGGCCAGCCATGAACCGACGATCGCGAACGCATGGGAGCCAGGAATGCCGGAGCAGGATTACGCGGGCCTGAGCGTTCTGGTCTTCGGGGCGGCCGGTGCGCTCGGCTCCGGCGTGGCGGCGGCGTTCGCCGCGGCCGGCGCCTCGGTCACCGGCGCGGACAAGAGCGAGCCTCCGGGCGAACGCCAGCTGGCCGGGATTAGTTACCGATCAGCGGACGCCGGAGACGACGAGGCAGTCGGCGCACTGCTCGACTCGGCGCCCGCGCCATGGGCTGTGATCAACACGGTCGGCGGGTTCGCGCCGCACCGGCCGCTGACCGAACTCGACCGGCGCGAGCTTGCCGGGCAGCTCGAGCTGAACCTGGTGAGTGCCGCGCTGATCACCAAGCACGCGCTGCGGGTCATGCAGCCGGCCGGCGCCGGCCGGGTCGTGCACACGGCCAGCCGGGCCGGCGTGGTCGCCAAGGGCTCCGGGTTCGCCTACTCGGTCAGCAAGCTGGGCGTGCTGCACCTGGTCTCGATGGCGGCGGACGACGTGCGCGGGACCGGCGTCACGGTGAACTGCGTCGTCCCCAGCATCATCGACACCCCGGCCAACCGGGCGGCGATGCCCTCGGCCAACCACGACGCCTGGCCCAAGGTCGCCGACATCGCCCGCGCGTACCTGTATCTGGCCGCGCCCGAGTCCGCCCTCGTCAACGGGGCCGCGATACCGGTCTGACCGGTGCCTGGCTGGCGGCCGGCCGGCTCGGCCGGCGTCAGGTGAGCCGGCCGGAGCCCTGCTGCGGCTGGCCAGGCGGCACGGCGGGTCCCCACGGCGGGCCAGCCGGCCCCGGCGGCCGCTGCCCGGGCAGCCGCCCCCGGACATGCCGTGCCTCGTATCGCCCCTGGATGGGACGGCCCGCCTTGCTCACCGGGGGCGCCGACGCAGTTATAGCGTCCGGCAGCGGTCCTGACCAGAGTGCTGCGTCGGGCGGGGGCACGCTGGTGCCGGCCGGCCCGGCTGACTCGCTGTCGGCGCTCGCCTCGGTCGAGCTAGCGGCCGCAGGGCGGATCCGGGCGATCACCGACACCGACAGCGCCAGCAGCAGGATCATCAGCGCAAGGGTGGCCTCGAGCACCTGGTTCAGCATAGGCAGGCTCAAGTCAGCCACTCGTCCCTTCTCAGCCGGCCGGTCGCGACATCATCGCCGGAAACCGGGATTAAGAGAGCAGATGATGCGCCGCGGTGCGGTATCCCGCTTGCGGAATAGTGCTTCGCAGGAGCCATGGAACCACAACCTTCACTATCAACGGGTCATTGTTACTGTCATTCCCCGCCGCATCACATAGACGCGGGGAAAGCGCCGAGGTGCCTGCCTGAATTGCCGGGCCTGGCGGCGTACTCGTCGTCATCTGGCTCGTCCCTTAACGGGCCCGCGGCGGCTAGCCGGCGGGGATGATTCCGAGTGCGCGCCAGCAGAACGACCGGACGGACGCGACGGCTAGCTCTCGTGAGCCCGATACCTCACGCAGCGGGTTGAGGCCGGCCGCGGCCCAGGCGATCGAGCGGATGTGCCGGGCATCGGGGACCGGGTCGGCGAGCGGGTAGGTCCCGTCCCGCTGCCCGGCGGCGAGCAGCGCCTCGAGCGGTCCGGTCAGCAACATGGCCGCATGGCGGATCTCATCGCCGTATCCGTCGGCCCGCAGTGCTCCCGGCGAGCTCATGACCGCGACCCGCGCGGCCTGCGCGCGGTGGAACCCGAGGTTCATGATCTCCTCGATCCAGCTGTCCAGTGCTGCCAGCGGGGTCGGCGCGGCACCGACCTTGGCCCTGATCCGCTCGGCGACCCGCTCAGCCTCGGCCCGGTACAGCGCGCACAGCAGCTGATCCTTGGACAGGAAATGCCGGTAGAAGGACCTGGTTGACAGGCCTGCCTCGGCGAGAATGCCGGCCACCGATGCGTCGGCGTAGCCATTGCGCTCCATGACGCGGAGCGTCGCGTCGAACAGCAGCCGCAACTCGTCGGCTGGCTCGAAGCGTCGCGGGCGCCCGGCGCTCGCCGGTCCGGCCTGGGCAGCCACGATCATTCCCGCTCAGTAGTCCCGGTACTTTGGGGTCGATTATGCCGGACATTCGGCTC
>JADGPC010000431.1 GCA_017882645.1 Streptosporangiales bacterium
CGGCAGGGCGCTGACCTGGGGAAGCTCAACGGCACGCTGCAGACGGACATCTTCAAGGAGTACATAGCCCAGAAAGAATGGCTGTTCCCGCCGCAGCCGCACCTGCGGCTGATCGGCGACCTGATGGAGTACTGCGCCAGCGAGATCCCTGACTACAAGCCGCTGTCGGTGTCTGGCTACCACATCAGGGAAGCCGGCTCGACGGCGGCGCAGGAACTGGCGTTCACGCTGGCCGACGGGTTCGGCTACGCGGAGCTCGGGCTCTCCCGGGGCCTCGACATCGAGGTGTTCGCGCCCGGCCTGTCGTTCTTCTTCGACGCGCACATCGACTTCTTCGAGGAGATCGCCAAGTTCCGCGCCGCGCGCCGGATCTGGGCCCGCTGGATGCGCGATGTCTACGGCGCGAAGACCGAGCGAGCGCAGTGGCTGCGTTTCCACACCCAGACCGCCGGCGTCTCGCTGACTGCCCAGCAGCCGGATAACAACGTGGTCAGGACGGCCGTCGAGGCGCTGGCCGCGGTGCTCGGCGGAACGAACTCGCTGCACACCAACGCGCTCGACGAGGTGCTCGCGCTGCCGAGCGAGAAAGCGGCCGAGATCGCCCTCCGCACGCAGCAGGTGATCATGGACGAGACCGGGGTCGTCAACGTGGCTGACCCGCTCGGCGGCTCGTGGTACGTGGAGGCGCTGACCGACCGGCTGGAGGCCGAGGCCGAGGAGATCTTCGCAAAGATCCGGGCCATGAGCCCGGACGAGACGATGACCGGCGGGATCCTGCGCGGGATCGAGGAAGGCTGGTTCATGGCCGAGATCGCCGAGGCGTCGTTCGTCTACCAGCGGCAGGTGGAGAAGGGCGAGAAGAAGGTCGTCGGCGTCAACTGCCACACCGACACGGTCGAGAAGCCGGTCGAGATCCTGCGCGTCAGCCACGAGGTCGAGCGGGAGCAGGTACGCGACCTGGCCCGGCGCAGGGCGGCCCGCGACCAGGGCGCCGTGGACGCCGCGCTCGCCGCGATGCTGGCGGCGGCCAGGTCGGGCGGCAACATGATCGCGCCGATGATCGATGCGGCGATGGCCGAGGCGACGCTGGGCGAGATCTGCGGCGCGCTACGGGAGGAATGGGGCGGGTACTCAGAAGCGCCCGCGTTCTGAGCCGGGCACGGCGCTGAGTGCGTAACCGCTGACCGGCATGCGGCAGGATGGAGTCATGCAACAGCCGCGTAACTTTTCGATGTCCGGCGCCGTCGACCTAGCCGCCCGGCAGGCGGCCACGAAGCGCCGGGAGCAGACGTCGCCGGCGCCCGAGGGCGGCGGGTCTCCTTATGTCTTCGAGGTGACCGACGCGACCTTCAACACCGACGTGGTCGGCCGGTCCCAGGCCGCGCCGGTGATCGTGGACCTGTGGGCCGAATGGTGCGAGCCGTGTAAGCAGCTCGGGCCCATTCTGGAACGGCTGGCCATCGAGGCGGCGGGCGACTGGCTGCTGGCCAAGGTCGACGTGGATGCCAACCCGCAGCTGAGCGCGGCGCTCCAGGTGCAGTCGATCCCGATGGTGGTAGCCGTAATCGGCGGGCAGCTGGTCGACGGGTTCCTTGGCGCGCTCCCTGAGGCGCAGGTGCGCCAGTGGATCGGCCAGATCCTGCAGGTGGCCGACCAGCTCGGGATGCCGGCCAGGGTGCGCGGCGAGGTGGTCACGGGCGGCGAAGCCGGGGATCAGGGAGCTGGCGGCAGCCAGCCGGCCGGCGCCGGTCCGATGCCGGCCGGCGGTCCCGGTGGTCCTGGCGGTCCCGGCGGCCCTGGCCGTCCTGGCGGGCCCCCGAGCGGCCCTGGCGGCCCTGGCCGGCCCGGCGGGCCGGCTGGCGGACCGGGTGGCCCGGCCAGCGCCGCCGAGATGCTCGGGGACCCGAGGTTCGAGACCGCGCAGGAAGCGATGGACTCCGGTGACCTCGATGCCGCTGCCGCGGCGCTCCAGCAGGTGCTGGCGGAGTCGCCCGATCATCCGGTCGCGAAGGCATGGCTGGCGCAGGTCGACCTGATCCGGCGGGTCGGCTCCTACGACCGGGCCAAGGTGCAGCGGGCGGCACAGGAGAGCCCCGACGACGTCGAGGCTCAGATCCGGGCGGCAGACCTGGAGCTGGCCAGCGGTCAAATGCAGGAGAGCTTCGACCGGCTGCTCGGCCTGTTCCCGCGCGCGGCCGGAGAGGAGAAGAACAGGGTCCGGCTGCACCTGCTGAACCTCTTCGAGGTCCTGCCCCCGCGCGACCCGAGAGTCACCAAGGCGCGGGCGAAGCTGTCCAGCATGCTGTTCTGACCGGGATCCCGTGCGGCGGACCCGCCAGGTCCAGCCCGGCTGGGCGGCCCGGCGGCCAGGTAGAGCATCATAGATACATGGAGGAGGAATCCCGCACGGGACAGCTGTTGGCCGCGACCCCGATGCTCGGTGATGTCAACTTCCGGCGCACCATCGTCCTGATCGTCGAGGACGATCCGGAGGAGGGCACGCTCGGCGTCGTCCTGAACCGGCCAAGCGAGATTCCCGTCCAGCAGGTGCTCGAGCCGTGGACCGAGCTGGTTACCGGTCCGTCGGTGCTGTTCCAGGGCGGTCCGGTCTCGCCGGACAGCGCGCTCGCGCTGGCGCTTCCGCGCGGTGAGAACGAGCCGATCGGGTGGCGGTCGCTCTCCGGATCCAAGCTGATGTCCAGGATCGGCCTGGTCGACCTGGGCGCGCCGCCGGAGCTGCTGGCCGACGGCATCGCGTCACTGCGGGTGTTCGCCGGCTATGCCGGCTGGGGCGCCGGCCAGCTGGAGGCCGAGATCGACATCGGTGCCTGGCTGGTGCTTGACGGGATACCCGAGGACGCCTTCGCCGACGAGCCCGACCGGCTCTACCCGTCGATCCTGCGGCGGCAGGGCGGTGAGATGGCGCTGCTATCGACCTACCCGGACGACCCGGTGCTCAACTGATCCTGCGTAAGCTAGTAGCCGTGACTGAAGTTGTACCGGCCGGCGACACCAAGGTCGAATCTGATACCAGACCGGACCTGTCCACCGGCGATGGTGACCACGAGCGGTTCGCGCACTACGTCCTGAAGGACAAGATCATGGACAGTGCGGTGAACGGGACGCCGATGGTTGCTCTGTGCGGCAAGGTCTGGGTGCCGAGCCGCGATCCTAAGCGCTTTCCGGTGTGCCCGGAGTGCAAGGAGATCTTCGAGTCGCTGCCGGACGGCGCGGGCTGAGCTCAGTGCGCCGCGACGTTATCGGCGGCGCCCGGTGATCACACGTCACGGCGGCTGATCACGATGGCCGCGGCGGCGAGAATGACCGCTGGCCAGGCGATCAGGACGACCACGGACGCGGCGGGGCCGAACAGATGCGGCTGCGGATGCAGGCTCACGACCTGGTAGGCCGCGAACGGCAGCGTGAGCCGGCCGATGTCCTCCTTCCAGGGAGATGGCAGGAGCAGGCACAGGGCGGCTAGCAGGTAGATCACCCCGACGGTCGCGGCGATCGCGCCCGCCGTATGCCGGACGATCGCGCCGAGGCCCAGGCCCGTCAGGACGCAGGCCGGCAGCAGGAAGCCGGCCGCCACTACCGCTGCTGGCACGCCGGGATGGGTGATGGACAGGCCGCCCCGGCCGTGGCCGGACTGCAGGCCCTGGGTGAGGAAGAAAAGGGCGAAGGCCAGCACCTCGCCGGCGGCTAGTGCGGCCCCCCCGGCGACGGCGGCCTTGGCGGCCAGCAGTGCCCAGCGTCGCGGCACGGCGACCAGGGTCGTGCGGATCAGCCCGGTCGAGTACTCGGAGGTGAACGCCAGCACTCCCAGGATGCTGACCGGAAGCACGGTGTACTCGGCATAGCCGAGGAAGCTCTCGATCAGCGGCGTGATCGGTCCGCGGTCTGGCGGAGCGGGCGCGGTCGCGATGGTGTGTGCGACGACCGCCGTGAGGCCGATCGTCACCAGCGCGGCGATGAGCAGCGTCCAGAGGTTGGCGCGGACCGAGCGTAGCTTCGTCCATTCCGACCTGATCAGATCGCGGGCGCGGACGGCCGGCGGCGGCACGGCCGTCGGCGGCCTCCTGAGCTGCGAGACGGTCATCGTAGATCCCCCTCCCTCGCGGCCGGCAGCGTTCCGGCTCCGGCCCGGTACTCAACGCTGCCGCTGGTCAGGTCCAGGTAGGCCTGCTCGAGCGAGGCGTGCCGGGGGGTGAGCTCGTGCACGGGAATACGCTGCGCGGCGGCCAGGTCCGCGATCTCTGGCGCGCCCATCCCGGTGACCCCCAGTCCGCCGTGGCCCTCGGGCACGGCGACCGCGCCATGTGCGGCGAGCAGGGCCGCCAGCTCCCCGGCGCGGGGCGAGCGCACCAGCACGTCCTTGCGGGCATTGGACTCCACGAACAGTTCCGTGGCCATGTCGGTGAGCAGCCTGCCCCGCCCGATGATGATCAGGTGGTCCGCGGTCATCGCCATCTCGCTCATCAGGTGGCTGGAGACCAGCACCGTCCGGCCTTCGGCCGCCAGCGACCCGAACAGCTCGCGGATCCACTGGATGCCCTCGGGGTCCAGGCCGTTGACCGGTTCGTCGAAAATCAGCACAGGCGGGTCGCCGAGCAGGGCGGCGGCGATACCCAGCCGCTGCTTCATGCCGAGCGAGAACGTCCCGGCGCGGCGGTCGGCGACCGCGCCGAGCCCGGTCAGCTCGAGCACCTCGGTGACGCGGCGGTGCCCGATCCCGTTGCTCCGGGCGAGCGAGGACAGGTGCACCCGGGCGGTGCGGCCGCCGTGGACCGCGTTGGCGTCCAGCAGCGAGCCGACCTCGTGCAAGGGCTGGATGATGCGCTGGTACGGGCGACCGCCCACCAGGGCCGAGCCCGACGTCGGGGCGTCGAGGCCGAGAATGACCCGCATCGTGGTGGTCTTGCCCGCTCCGTTCGGGCCGAGGAACCCGGTCACCTGCCCGGGCCGGACCGTGAAGCTGAGGTTGTCGGCCGCGATGACCGGGCCGAAGCACTTGGTCAGCCCCTCCACCTCGATCATGACCGGGCTGGCGCGGTGGCCTGCCGGCCCGGCCTGGCCTCCGGCGGGAGGGCGGGGCGGGCCGGCGGCACTCTCGGGCGGCTTGGTGAGAGACGGCCCGGTCAGGCCGGGCGTCCGCCCGGCCCGGCCGAAGACCAGGTAGGCCAGGCCGCCCCACGGGATCGAGACGCAGATGATGACCGCCCACCCCCATTTGGGCAGGTAGCGCACCTGCCTCGCGCGGGCCAGGTCGACCAGGCAGACGACCGTGAACGGCACGAGCAGCACCAGGATCGGGATCGCGGCGGTGAGGGCGGGGGACCCGGACGCCATAACTCTCATAATTGTGAACATTAACAGTTCTGCGAGTGGTCAGCTAGGCTTCCCCCATGGCCACCGCGGACCTGCTGCTGCACCCGGTGCGGCTGCGCATCATGAAAGCGTTCCTCGGCGACCGGGCGCTGACGACCGCGCAGCTGGCCGCCGAGCTCGACGATGTGCCGGCCGGCAGCCTGTACCGCCATATCGCCATCCTCACCAAGGCCGGGGTGCTGCAGGTGGTGGCCGAGCGGCGGATTCGCGGGGCCGTGGAGCGCACGTACACGCTGCGTCTGCTCGCGGCTCGGATCGCGCCGGGCGAGGCAGCGGCCATGAGCCACGACGAGCACGTTCAGGCCGTCATGGCCTACATCGCGGGCCTGCTGGCCGACTTCGACCGGTACATAGCCTCCGGGCCGACCGACCCGGCCAGGGACGGCGCCGACTACCGGCTAGCCGCGATGTGGCTCACCGATGCCGAGTTCGGGGACTTCCTGCGTGATCTCGGCGCCATCGCACTGCCCAGGCTGGCCAACGCGCCAGGCGCGGGCCGACGCCGGCGCATGATGTACTCCGTGCTGCTGCCCGCTCCGGAGGAGGCGGCCGGCGGGAGCGGCACGGGTGGGCCAGCCGATTCCGCGCCCTGAGAGTCTCGGGCGCGATCACGACTGCGAGCGGTCCATCGGGCTAGGCGGCGACCTCGGCCGGCTCGCCGCCGGTCAGCCGGAGCAGCTCGGCGTAGGACGTCGGGAAGACGGTGTGCTGATGGCCGCCCGCGGCCCAGACCACCTCGTACTTGTCCAGCCACATGTCGACCAGGGTCCGGATCGGGGCTGGGTGGCCGACCGGGGCGACACCGCCGATCACCTGGCCGGTGGCCGACCGGACGAAGTCCGGGTCGGCCCGGCGGACAGAGGCGAAAGTGAGCTGATCCGCGATCCTGGCCGTGTCGACGCGGTGGGCGCCGCTGGTCAGGATCAGCAGCGGGGCACCGTCGGCGTTGAAGATCAGGCTGTTGGCGATCGCCCCGACCTCGCAGCCCAGCTGAGCCGCTGCCGCGGCCGCCGTTGGCGCAGCTTCAGGCAGCTCCCTGACCTCTCCGGCGGCGTCCAGCGAGCGCAGAACCTCCGCGACATGACGTGCGCTTGAATGCATGGCAGAAAGGCTACCGCCCGGCTCGCCCATTCTGGCTGGCGTCGCCGTCGCGGGAACGGCCAGATCCCGAGCCGTCGGGGCCGGTCATTGCCGAGGAGATGACAGTCGGGATAGCGGGTTCGCCGGGGGATAGCCGCAGCGCCTCGTGCGGCAGCTCAGCGAGGGCCTGCTGGTGCCGGTCCCTGGCCGCCGCGAGGGGCTCGTCCCAGACGATCTCCCCATCCCGCACCAGCTGGCGCAGCAGGACACGGCGCCCGCCTGGCTGAGCGCCGCGCTCGGCCGGAGGACTCGTGCTGATCACCTCGGCGACGGCCATGCCCGCCTCGGTGAGCGTGCGCACCGCCCACTTGCGCCCGCCGATGGTCGGCTTGCCGACCGACTGCTTGGCTACGGGCCGGAGCTCGCCGGTTCCGTCCGCTCGGGCGACGAGTTTGTAGACGAGCGCGGCCGTCGGCACGCCCGAGCCGGTGACCAGAGCCGTGCCGACGCCATAGCCGTCGACCGGAGCCGAGGCGAGCCCGGCGATGGAATGCTCGTCCAGGTCGCCGGTGACCACGATCCTGGTGC
>JADGPC010000432.1 GCA_017882645.1 Streptosporangiales bacterium
TGGCCGTCGAGCACTCGAGACGGGACGCGACGATCGCGCCCGCCGCGTTCGCGAACCGCAGCACCCGCTCGAGCGGCCAGCCGGCCAGCAGCCCGTGACACAGCGCGCCGCCGAAGCCGTCGCCCGCGCCGATCCCGTTCACGACCTGGACCGGAGTCGGCGGGACCGTGACGACTTCGCTGGCGGTCATCCCGAGCACCCCGGCCGGACCCTGCTTGATCACGGCCAGCTCGATCCCGCTGGCCAGCAGCGCCCGGGCGGCCCGGTCAGGGTCGCTCTCGCCGACCGCGGTCAGCACCTCGTCGAGGTTGCCGACCGCGACGTTCACCTGCGGCAGCGCCGCGGCCACCTGCTCGCGCGCCGCCTCCCGCGACGCCCAGAACATCGGCCGGTAGTCCAGGTCGAGGACGGTCAGCGGGCGGCGGTCACGCGCCTGCCAGGCCGCGTAGTGCGCGTCCCGGCTCGGCTGCTGGGACAGCCCGGTGACGGTGGCCCAGAACACCAGGGCGTTCCGGCACGCGGCCAGGTCAAGCTCGCCGGCCGCGATCTCCAGGTCCGGCGCCTTCGGGAACCGGTAGAACCAGAGCGGGAAATGATCGGGCGGGAAGATCTCGCAGAAGGTCACCGGCGTCGGCAGGCCGTCGACCGCCGTGACGAACACGTCGTCGACGCCGAGATCGCGCAGCGCCGCGTGCACGAAGCGGCCGAACGGGTCGGCGCCGGTGCGGGTGATGACCGCCGACCGCCGGCCGTGCCTGGCCGCGGCCACCGCGACGTTGGTGGCGCTGCCGCCGAGGAACTTGCCGAAGGTTTCCACGTCCTCCAGCGCGACGCCGACCTGAAGCGGGTACACGTCGACGCCGACGCGGCCGATCGTGAGCACGTCATACGGGCGCCCCGCTACCTGGGCCACTTGCGCCACCTGGGCCCCCCTACCAGCCGCGGGCACGCAGGTACTGGCGGTTGTCCTGCTGGTCGGTGCTGGCCTGCCGGTAGGCCTCGACGCTGCGCGGCAGGACGTCCTGCTCGACCACGATCCAGCCGTCGTAGCCGCCCGCCCGCAGCGACCCGAGCACCTCATCGACGCGACCCTGGCCGGCCCCGAGCGGGCAGAACGCGTCGCCCTCCCACAGTTCCATCGCATCGGTGAACGGCTGCCCGGACGGCGACGGCCTGGCGTCCTTCAGGTGCACGTGGCTGACCCGGTCCCGCCAGCCGTCCAGGATCGCGAGCGGGTCGCCGCCGGCCGCCACCAGGTGGCCGGTGTCCAGGCAGAGCGACGCCTGCGTCGACTCAAGCACCCGGATGACGCTGTCCTGGCCGGAGAGCTGGGTGCCGACCTCGTTGTGCAGGCACGCCTCGTAGCCGCGGGCGCGGCACTGGCTGACGACCTCGCCCACGACCCGCTCGATCCGCCGCCACCGCTCGGCCTGCGCGTCAGGCCCGGCGCCGGCCGACGTGCCGATCAGCGCGACGGTCGGCCGCGGCAGGAACTCGCGGCTAGTGCCGTCGGCTACCGCGTCGAACTGGCCGCAGACCGCCATGAGCTCGGCCAGCCCGGCCGCCGGAGCCCCGTCGGCCGACACGTCGATCTCCACGTAGCCCCCGGTGAGCAGCAGCCCTCGCGAGTCCAGGGCCTGCTTCAGGTCCGTGCCCAGCCCGAGGTAGCCGAGCGGGCCGAGGTCGATCCCCTCGTAGCCGGCCGCCTGCACGGCGTCCAGAACCTCGGCCGCGGTCGGGACGCCGTCGTGCTTGCCGACGGTGACCTCGAACGCTCCGTAGCTGACGGGCGCGTTGCCGATCTTGACCATTCCGTTCCTTACTGTTCGGGATCCAGGCTCGCCGGGCGCGAGACTGTCAGGAGCGAGCCGGGGCCGGGATCGGGATCGGGGTGGGCCAGGCCCGCGATCCGCAGCGCCGCGACGGCGTCGTCGACCGTGGCGCCGCTGGTATCGCCGGCCGCCACCGAGCGGGCGAAGTCCTCAGCCTGGAGCCGCAGGGCATGGTGGAACACGGCCTCGCCGCCGACCGGGTCCAGGAACGGCACTGATGAAGTGCCCTTGGTGCCGAACACCTCGACCCGGCAGCTGTCGCCCGCCGGGTGCCACCGCCCGAGGCTGACCACGGCGGTGCTGCCGCCGTCCAGCTCGGCGACGAGCTGCGCGCAGTCGGGGTCGTCAGCCGCCGCGCCGCTGGCTGGCCCGCCGCGCGCCGCCGGCCCGGCTGCCGAGCTCGCCACCTTGACCGCCGTGAACTCCTGGCCGGTAAGCCAGCGCACCTGGTCGAACTCGTGCACGCCCATGTCGACGAAGATCCCGCCGCTGCGGCCAGCACCAGGAGCACGAGCAGGCTGAACGCGAAGATCGAGACCGGGTCGCGCCGGAGCCTGCGCAGCGCCGTCGCGCGCAGGCCGACCGGGCGCGCGGTGCCGGTCGGCTCCAGCTCGATCGCCTGCATGTCGGCGGTCACTGCGCCTCCTCCCGGGTGACCGGCATGGCCGGCGCCGTCGACTCACGGATGATGAGCTGCCCGTCCAGCACCCGCACCTCCTCGGCGCCATCCGGGCCGGCTGGGCCCGCTGGGCCGACTGCGCCATCCGGGCCGACTGCGCCATCCGGGCCGACTGCGCCATCCGGGCCGGCGCGCCCGTCGGCCGGACCAGCGCCGCGCCTGGTCAGCAGGGCGTCGACGGCGAGCGCGCCGAGCTCGTGCTTGGGCTGGGCCACCGTCGTCAGGCCAGGGTTCGTGTACGACGCGAACTGGATGTCGTCGATGCCGACCACCGACAGGTCCTCGGGCACCCGCCAGCCGGCCTGATGCGCGGCCCGCAGCGCGGCTACGGCGGCCAGGTCGTCGTACGCCACCATCGCGACCGGGGGCCCGGCCTGGCGCAGGAAGGCGGCGACCGCGGATTCCCTGCTGCCCATGTCAGGGAACGCCGCGGTGAGCACGGGCTGCGGCCACAGGCCCAGGGCGGTCAGGGCCCGCCGGTACCCCAGCAGCCGGAGCAGGCCGGAGCGCACATTGGGCCCGCGGAGGTGGACGAACGCGCGGTGACCCAGCCCGGCCAGGTGAGTCGTGGCCAGCTCCCCCGCCGCCACGTCGTCGAACCGGATGTGGCACATCGGCTCGCCCCGGCCGGGCGAGCCGATCCGGGTGATCTGGCTGCTGATGGTGCCGCTGGTCACCTCGCGGAAGAACCTGGCCGGAACCTCGGCGTCTGCGTTGATGACAGCGACGCGCATGCCCTCGGCCACGGCCCGCCGCAACAGCTCAGGGCGGCCTGTCGGCGACACGGCGATGAGCTCGGTCACCTGCTCGGAAAGGAAGACGTCAAGGGCCTCAGATTCCAGGTCCGCCCGCTCCTCGGCGGCGAAGAACAACGGCTGGTAGCCCAGGTCACGGGCCCGGCCCTGAATGCCGAGCACGACCTCGCCGACATAGCCGTCGCCGACGCTCTGCACGACCACGCCGATCAGCGACGTCGACTTCGTCCGGAGCCTGCGGGCGGCCGCCGACGGCCGGTACTGCACCCGCTGAGCCATCTCGAGCACGGCGCGCCTGGTCGCCAGGCTGATCGCCGGATCGTCCTTCAGAGCACGGCTGACCGTTGCGGTGGAAACCCCGAGCGCGGCCGCGACGTCCTTCATGGTCACCCTGCCGCTCACCGACGCACAGTCCTGGTGCGGGGCAGGTCGGCCATGCGGGGGGCACCTTTCGCGCAGCGCGTTAGAACGACCGGCAGGTCACCTGCTATCGGACTCCCGCGCTAGTTAATCGATTGCGAGGTTAAACGATTGCATTTGACCGGACAAACTGTCAATACGCTATTTGCGCCGCGTATGTAAGGTCGCCACTCAGCGTTCACGGCCCGCGTCCCGGGTCCCCGCACCCCGGCACCCCACGGCGCCGCCCGCGCCCGCCGCCCTGCGCCGGGCCAGCCGAACAACAGCCGTGGGCCACCGCTGTTGATACA
>JADGPC010000064.1 GCA_017882645.1 Streptosporangiales bacterium
ACCCGCCGCCTTGAGCACGGCCTCGGCCTGGGCCGGCTGCGCCGTCGGCGAGTTGGTCAGGTGCGCGACCGGGGCGCTCCAGGCCGCGAACGTGGGCAGGGTCAGGCCGGTGGCGTTGAGCACCGGGTTCTCGAGGCTGGCCTCGCCTTCGGTCGCGATCAGCGACCGGTTGATGGCCAGGCTGATCGCCTTGCGCACCGGCAGCTGGCTGGTCGGCCACTTGTTCAGGTTCGGCATCAGGCTGTTGGTACCGCCCGGCGCCTCCCAGTAGTGGTGGAACTGGGGGTTGGTGTCGACGAAGCTCTTCTTCAGGCCGGGGATGAAGTTGCCGGTCCAGTCGATCTGACCGCTGAACAGCGCCGACAGGGCGCTGGTGTTGGAGGTGTAGACCGGGAAGTAGACCTGCTGCACCTTGACCTTCGAGGCCTGCCAGTAGTGCGGGTTCTGCTTCATCGTGAAGCCCTGCGGCGTGAAGCTGCCCAGCATGTACGGGCCGGTGCCGACCGGGTTGGGGTCGGCGAACGTGGCCGGGTTGGCGACCTTGCTCCAGATCGACGCGGGCACGATCGCCGTGCCGGCGATCTGCTGCAGGTTGGTGTACTGCGCGGCCGGGAAGTTCAGCGTGACCGTGTTGGCCGTGGTGGTCACGCTGGAGACGTCCACGCCGCCGAGGTTGATCGCGGCGTTCTTCTTCAGCATGTTGAAGGTGAACGCCACGTCAGCGGGGGTGAACGGCGTGCCGTTGTTCCACTTGACGCCGGAACGGATCGTGAACGTGATCGACTTGCCGCCATTGCCCCAGGCGTACTTGGTCGCCAGCCACGGGTAGTACTTCGGCGGCGCGACCAGGTTGAACTGGATGAGCGGCTCGTAGATCAGGCCCGTGGCCCCCATGCCGTACGCGGCCTGGGTCGCTACGAACGGGTTGAAGGCCTGCGTGATGGTGGTTTCCGGCGAACTCTCCATGACCAGCCTGGTCGCCTTGGCCGTCGTACCCGACGTGCTACCGCTGGGGCTCGACGAGCATGCCGCGAGCCCGCCGCAGACCACGGCGATCACCGACAGGCCCACCAGGCCCCGGCGCTCTAGCCGTCTGCTCATGCTTCCTCCTGCTTTCCTTGTAGACCGACGATCGGATGTCAGCTCTGCTGAGCCGGTAGTGCTGATCCCTCACACCTCGCTTTCTCCAGCGGTGGCGACGGCCGCGGCAGCGGCAACGTCAAGGTGCCAGCACGAGGCGGCGCGGTCCGCGGAGACCGGCTGGGGGGCCGGGTCCTCCGCGCGGCACTGGTCGTCCGCGAACGGGCACCGAGGACTGAACGGGCAGCCCTGCTCGGCCACGGCGACGCCCCGGCCGGCGGACGCCTGGAAGCCGGAGCGCAGCGTGCTGCCGAGGTTGTCGGGGTCGGGCGCCGAGGCCACCAGCAGCTGGGTGTACGGGTGGGCCGGCTGCTGGGTGACCTGCTCGGCCGGGCCGCGCTCGACGATCTCGCCCGCATACATGACCAGCACCTCGTCAGCGAAGTAGCGGGCCGAGGCGATGTCGTGGGTGATGTACAGCAGCGCCAGGTGCAGCCGGTTGCGCAGGTCGTCGAGCAGGCTGAGCATCTCCAGCCGGATCGACACGTCCAGCATGGACACCGGCTCGTCGGCGAGCAGCACGCTGGGCTGGGCGGCCAGCGCCCTGGCGAAAGACACCCGCTGCCGCTGCCCGCCGGACAGCTCGTGCGGGTACTTCTCGGCGAACTGCTCGGCCGGGATCAGCCTGACCTGCTCGAGCAGCGCGTTCACCCCGGCCCGCAGCTCGGCCTTGGACTTGCGGCCCTGGTGCAGCCGGATCGGGCGCTCCAGGTGATGCCGCACGGTGTGCACCGGGTTGAGCGAGGCGAACGGGTCCTGGAAGACCATCTGGACCGAGCCCTTGTACCGGCGGAAGGCCCGCAGGCTGGACAAGTCGACCGGCTGGCCGTCGAGCCGGATCGTCCCCGCGGTCAGCCGCTCCTGGCCGGCCAGCATCTTGGCCACCGTCGACTTGCCAGAACCGCTCTCGCCGACCAGGGCGACGACGGCGCCGCGGTACAGGTTGAAGGAGACATCCCTGGCCGCGTGCACGACCTGCCCGCGGCCGAGGCGGAACTCCTTGCTCAGCGAGCTCGCCTCCATCGCCAGCGGCCCGCGCCGGGAGGCGGCGGACCGGACGCCGCCGGGTTCCGCCGCGGCTCCGGTCATGCCGAGCTCCCCTCGCGCAGGGCGGGGGTATCCGCGGCCTGCTTGCGGGTCGCGGCGGGTCCGGCCGGCTCGCCGCCGGGCAGCACGAACGGGCAGGCGGTGACGTGAGCCAGATCCGGTGACGTCTCGACGTGTACGAGCTGCATGTCGACCTCCTTGCACGCGTCCGTGCCGAACGTGCAGCGCGGCAGGAACGGGCAGCCCGGCGGCGGCCGCCGCAGGTCGGGCGGAGTACCGGGAATGCCGGCCAGCTCCCGGCGGGGCCCGTGCAGGGAAGGGAAGGAGTTCAGCAGGCCGGTGGTATACGGGTGCGCGGGCTCGTGCTGGATCTCCGCCGAGGTGCCGAGCTCCATCAGCTGCCCCGCGTACATGACCGCGATCCGGTCCGCCAGCTCGAGCAGCAGCGACAGGTCGTGGGTGATGAACAGGATGGCGAATCCGAGCCCCTCCTTCAGCTCGAGGATCTGGCCGAGGATGTCGCGCTGGACGACCACGTCAAGGGCGGTCGTCGGCTCGTCCATGATCACGATCTCCGGGTCGGCGGCCAGCGCCATCGCGATCATGATCCGCTGCCGCATGCCGCCGGACAGCTCGTGCGGGTAGGCCCGCAGCCGCGAGCGCGGGATGCCGACCAGGTCGAGCAGCGACTCGACCTTGGCCTCGGCCTCCGCCCGGGAGATCCGCAGGTGCGCGTGGATGCCGTCCAGGATCTGGTCGCGCACGTTCAGCACCGGGTTCAGCGCGTTCATCGCGCTCTGGAACACGATCGCGATCTCGCGCCAGCGCAGCTTGCGCAGGTCCTCCTGGCCCATCTGCAGGATGTCGGCCGGACCCGACGTGCGCCGCCCCTGGTAGCGGACCGAGCCGCCGGTGATCACGGCGGGCGCCCGCAGCAGCCGGCAGGCCCCGTAGGCGAGGGTGGACTTGCCTGACCCGCTCTCGCCGACCAGGCCGACGATCTCGCCCGGCTGCAGGGCCAGGCTCACGTTGCTGACCGCCTTCACGTCGCCGCCGGGGGTGCGGTAGGCGACCGACAGGTCGCGGATGTCCAGCACGGGGCCAGCGTTCATGACGTCCTCCCGCCGGCGGCGGTGCCGTGATCGGCGAGCGAGGCCCGCGAGAACGAGTGCACGAGGCGCCCGAGCCCGCTGCGCGGCTGCGCGCCCGGCTGCCAGACCGGGGTGGGATCGGCCGGGTACTGCCTGCGGCCGCCGATCCTGACGGCCCTGGCGGCGTCGCGGAGCCGCGGGTTGCCGAACTCGTCGATGCCGGTATTCAGCAGCACCAGGCCGGTCCCCATCAGGGCGACCGCCAGGCCGGGCGGCACGAACCACCACCACGCGCCGAGCTGCAGCGCCTGCGCGCTCTGGGACCAGTAGAGCATCGTGCCCAGGCTCCAGCTGGACAGGTCGGCGAGGCCGAGGAACGCCAGCGCCACCGAGGTGCCGATCGCGTACAGCACGGTGTTGACGAAGCTGGCGGCGATGAGGCTGACCTGGTTGGGGACGATCTCCACGGCGATGATCCGCCAGGTGCTCTCGCCCGTCTCCCTGGCCGCGGCGACGAAGTCCCGGCTGCGGATGGCCAGCGTCTGCGCCCTGATCACCCTGGCCCCCCAGGCCCAGCCGAGCAGGCTGAGCACCAGGATCGTGGCGGTCTGGCCCTTCTGCGGCAGGTAGCCAAGCAGCAGGATCAGCAGCGGAAGCTGCGGGATGACCAGGAAGACGTTGCTGATCAGGGACATGGCCTCGTCCCTGAGGCCGCCGAGGAACGCCGAGGTGACCCCCACGACCACGGACAGCACCGTGGCGATCACACCGACCAGCAGGGCCAGCTCAAGCGTCATCCGGATCCCGGTCAGCAGCTGGGACAGCACGTCCTGGCCGCTCTGAGTGGTGCCGAGCAGGAACTGGCCGTCCGGCGCGTGCAGCGCGAGCGCCGGGTTCGTGCTCTGGTAGTCGGGCGAGTACGGCGCCACCATCGGGCCGATGACGCCCGCCAGCACGAACAGGCCGAGCAGAATCGCGCCCGCCTTGGCCTTGACCGGCAGGCGGCTCCACTGGCCGAGCTTGCGGACCTGGGGTTCGTCGGCGAGGGCGGCCGGGTCGACCACGATCTGTGGTGCGGCGGTCATCAGGCTGCCCCTCTCGTCCGGGCACGGGGATCGAACGCGACGATGATGAAGTCGACGAACAGGTTGGCCAGCAGCACCGCGAACGTGATGACCAGGAAGATCGCCTGCATCAGCGGGTAGTCGTTCGAGGTGACCGCGCCGACCAGGAGCAGCCCGATGCCGGGGTAGGAGAACACGATCTCCATCACGATCGCGCCGGAGACCACGAAGCCGAGCGCGAGGCCGAAGCCCTGCAGCTGCGGCAGCAGCGCATTGCGGGCCGCGTAGGTGTACACGACCCGGCGGCTGGACAGGCCCTTGGCCTGGGCCGCGACCACGTAGTCCTCGCCGACCGTGGTGATCATGACGTTCCGCATCTGCAGCATCCAGCCGGCGGTCGTGGTGATCACGATCGTGAAGGCGGGCAGGATGGAGTGGTAGATAGCGCTGCCGATGAAGGCCGAGTTCCAGCCCGGGATCAGGCCGCCGTCATACCCCTGGCCGAGCGGGAAGATGTGGGCCCGGGCGGCCAGCAGCTCGATCAGGATCAGGGCCAGGAAGAAATACGGAACCGCCTGGAAGAACATCAGGCCGGGCAGCACCCGGTCCAGCCCCCCGCCGTGCCGCCAGCCCGCCACGATGCCGAGCCCGGTGCCGACGAAGAACGCGATGACCGTCGCCGTGCCGACCAGGGTCAGCGTCCACGGGATCGTCTGGCCGAGCAACGTGGACACCTTGGCCGGATACTGGGCCAGGTCGGTGCCGAAGTTCAGCGTGAACACGTCGCCGAGGTAGGCCACGTACTGGTGCCACAGCGAGCCGGGGTGACCGACGCCGAGCATGGCCTCCAGCGCGTGGTAGGCCGACGGCTGCAGGTTAGGGAACTTCGACATGATCGACTGCACCGCGTTGCCCGGCATGGCCCGCGGCAGGAAGAAATTAATGGTCAGCGCGACCCAGGCGGCGACTGCGTAAAAGCCAAGGCGCCGAAGAAGGAAGTACATGCCTGCTCCCCTAGCTCGTTCTCGCTGAAGCCGGCCTGCGACCGCGCAGCCGCGGGACCGGCAGGCGCTGCATGGTGCCGGGCGGGCAGCCGCAGCTCGACCGCAGCACCAGTTCCGTCGGCAGCAGCTCCATCTTCTGGCGCAGGCCGGGATTGGCGATCCGGTCGAGCAGCCGGGCGCACGCGCGCTCGCCGAGCAGCCGCATCGGCTGGTGGATCGTCGTCAGCGGCGGATCGCAGAGGCTGGCCGGGAAGATGTCGTCGAAGCCCACCACGGCCACGTCGGCGGGAACCGCGAGGCCGGCGCCGGCCAGGGTCTGCATGACGGCGATCGCCATCTGGTCGTTGGCGCAGATGACCGCGTCAGGGACCGTCCCGCCCGCCATGGCCAGCAGCTTCTGGCCGGCTTCCTCGCCGCTGGCGAAGGTGAACAGCCCTTCCGAGCTGCCCACGAGCTCGCATTCCGGGTGGGCCCGCAGCACCTGCAGCAGGCCCCGGCGCCGCTCGTTGGCGTCCGGGGCGGACGATGGCCCGTCCACGTAGTACAGCCGCCGCCGGCCGTGGTCCTCGATCAGGTGCCTGGCCAGCGCAACCGAGCCCGACCGGTTGTCAGCCGTCACGATGTCAGCGGCTCGCTCGCGCGGATTGCCCGCGATCACCACCACCGGCTGCCGCTCGGCCAGGCGGCCGAGGAAGGGCGAGGGGACGATGCCCTCGCCGATCAGCAGGCCGTCGACCTTTCCGGACAGTGACAGCAGCCGCGGCAGGTCGGGCTCGCCCTCCTCTTCGAGATAGGTGATCATCAGCGACCAGTTATGGTGCCTGATGCGGGCCTCGACCCCGCGCAGGATCTCGTCGTAGAACAGCAGGCTCATGCTCTCGATGTCGTATTGCATCTTCGGCGCCTTGCGCTCGACGCAGACCAGGCCGATGACGTCCTTGCGGCGCCGGGACAGGCTCTGCGCGGCGCTGTCGGGTACGTAGCCGAGCTGCTCGATGACGCCCAGAACCCGGGCGCGGGTGGTATCCCTGACCCGGTCAAGGCCGTGCACGACCCTCGACACGGTCGCGGTCGAGACGCCGGCGGCCGACGCGACGTCATAAAGCGTGACCACGTTCGGTGCACCGGCGGAGGATCCGCCGTTCGAGCTCTGCCGCATCGCAGTCGCCTCTGTCGGGTGGGGCCTTAAGGCGTTTTAGGTCGTTCCTGAGCGGTTACGTGGTCGTTGTCTAACCGGTTGCATCGCAGTTGTCTAAGCGGTTGCACGTTGTCAATCTAAGCGCTTACTCTAAAACCCGGTACAAGTGCCGTCAAGGTCTCATGTTTCGGCAGAGATCGTCAGGCGGCCGGGCATCAAGGAGGGTCCGATGACGAGTCCCGGGTCGAGCGCCGACGGTGCCCTGGCCTTCCCGCCTGGTTTTGCCTGGGGGGCAGCTACGGCCGCGTACCAGATCGAGGGAGCGGCGACCGCTGACGGCCGCGGACCCTCGGTCTGGGACACGTTCAGTCATGCGCCAGGCAACGTGCGCGGCGGCGACACCGGCGATATCGCCTGCGATTTCTACCACCGGTACCCGCAGGACGTGAAGCTGATGGCCGAGCTCGGCCTGACCGGGTACCGGTTCTCGATCTCCTGGCCGAGGGTGCAGCCAGGCGGCCGCGGAGCCATGAACAGCAAGGGCCTCGATTACTACAAGGCGCTGCTCGACTCGCTGGGCGAGCACGGCATCTCGGCCGCGGCGACGCTCTATCACTGGGACCTGCCCCAGGAACTACAGGACGAGGGCGGCTGGGCGGTCCGCAGCACCGCCCAGCGCTTCGCTGATTACGCGGCTGCCGTCGCCGGGTCCCTGGGCGACCGGGTCGAGCGCTGGATCACGGTGAACGAGCCCCAGGTGGTGGCCAGTCACGGCTACCGCAGCGGCGAGCACGCACCCGGAGTGCGCGACTCCGCCGCGGCCGCGGCCGCGACCCATCACCTGCTGCTCGGCCACGGGCTGGCCACTAAGGCGCTGCGCGAGCTGCTGCCAGGCGGCGCGCAGATCGGCATCACGCTCGATCTGCACCCGGTGCAGGTGCTTGGCGGTGTCCGTTCCGACGCGCTCGACCGTGCGCGGCAGATCAGTGACGCCGACATGAACGGCCTCTACCTGGCGCCGGTGCTGCACGGCAGCTATCCAGCCCACGCCCGCGCCGAGCTGCTGCCGCCCGATGCGCTCCTCGCCGACGGCGATCTGGAGACGATCAGCGCGCCGATCGACT
>JADGPC010000065.1 GCA_017882645.1 Streptosporangiales bacterium
CGGCACCCACGCCGTCCTGGACCGACAGCGACGGGTAGCCGGTCCAGCCCATGTGGAAGCCGCCGAGCAGGATCGCCGAGAGCAGGATCAGGAAGGCGAGCGGCGTGAGCCAGAACGACAGTGCCTCCAGCCGCGGGAACGCCACCCGCTTGGACCCGATCATCAGCGGCACCAGGTAGTTGCCGAACGGCCCCAGGATGACCGACGTCATCAGCATCATCATCATCGTGCCGTGCTCGCCGACGATCTCGATGTACGTGGACGAGCTGAAGACGTGGTGGACCGGCGAGAGCAGCTCGGTCCGGATCGCCATCGCGAACAAGCCGGCGGTGCAGAAGTAGATGACCATGCCGACCAGGTACTGGATGCCCACCACCTTGTGGTCATGGGTGTACCTGAAGTACCTGGCCAGGCCCCGGTCACCGCCGGCCCGCAGCTCGTAGTCCTGCAGCCGCCTGCCGCGCATCTGCTGGAAGACGTCATTGAAGGCGCCGAGCCCGATCAGCCAGCCGATGACCATCAGCAGGAAGCCGAGCACGACCGGCAGGTCGTTGGAGTCGGATAGCGGCAGCTGCTGGTAGGCAGCGGAGAAGATGTTGCCGATCCAGTGGCCGACCACGTACCCGACCACGGCCCCGAGGACGGCCGTGTGGATAGCCGGTCGCCGCCACCAGGCCCGCACCGGGCCGGGCGTACCGGGATCCGCACCGCCGGGCTGCTGGGTCGTGCCCGGCTCAGTCTCGATGGCCATCCGCTCACCTCTCCGTTTCGGCTGGCGCTTGGGCGAACGCTGTGCTGACTGCGCGGCTCATGGCTGCGCTGACTGCGTGACTCATGGCTGGACCGGGTCCTGCGGCGGGTAGTAGCCGCCGCCGGCTGAGACCAGCCCCAGCTTCTTCATCACGGGACCGCTCCGGAACGCCGGGATCACGGTCGGGTCGTAGGTCGTGGCATAGGCCGGCAGCATCGGGGTGACGTCGGCCATGAACACCCTGGTCGCCGCCGTCCAGGCCCGGAACTGCGGCACCGTGACGACCCGGCCGTAGTCGAACATCGCGCCGTGCCACAGTCCGCACAGCTCGGCGCAGCGCACCGTGAACTGGCCGAGCTGCGTCGGCTTCGTGAAGGCGATGTTGTTCACGTTCGGGTTGGCGTCGGCCTTCACGCTCAGCTGATAGGCCCAGAAGCTGTGGATCACGTCGATCGAGGTCACGTTGAACTGGACCCACTGGCCCTCAGGAATCACCAGCTGGGTGGTCTCGAAGCCGCCGAACTGCGGATACCGGTAGGTGAATTTCCACTGCTGGCCGATGACCTGCACCTGAATCGCCTCCCCGGGCCTCCAGGAGGTGAGCGATACGGTGGCCGCCGGCTTCCAGATCGGGACCGGACCCTCGCCCCCTCCCGAGCCGTGGGAGTCGATCAGCTCGACCGTGCCGAACGCCGCCAGCGCGAGGACGATCACCGAGGTGCCGACGATCCAGCCGGTCTGGATCCCGGCGTGCCCGTGAATCGGCGGGCCGTCGTCCTCGTCACCGTCGCGCTGCCGCCAGACGGTCAGCGCGTAGGTGAAGTAGACGAGCACGAAGACCATGACCGGCGCTGACATGAGAGCCATCACGGTGATGGCCTGCTGCCCGTCCTCCGCAGAGGATGACATCTTGCCCGGCGGAATGTGCGGGGCGAGCACCAGCCCGATCAGCAGGTCGGCGACGATGGCGAGGACGATCCAGACGAGGAAGATGCGCAGCCCGTGCTTCGGGCCACTGCGACCCGCGTCCGGTGTCGTCGCCTGAGAATCGGCGGCCATCAGGACGCCACCTCCATCTGTCCAGTCATGAAGCCGATGGCCTGCATCGGGCCGCCGAAGCCGGTCACGTAACCGCCGCCGCAGGGCACCCGGCACTGGACCAGGTAGGAGCCGGGCGTCTTCGGAGCGATGAAGCTGAACTTCATCGTCGCGTGCGGCCCTGACGTGCACGGCGACGTACCGCACAGATTGTTGTTCTCCGCGACGGTCGTCGGCGAGCCCATCGGCACGTTGAGGTTGATCGACGGGATGGAGAACGTGTGCCCCACCGAGCAGGTCTTCCAGGAGTCCAGCGCCCGCACGGTCTTACCGTCGATGGTCGCGGAGTTCCCGATCGTCCCGGTGACCTTGCCCCAGAACGGGTTACGCAGCGGGGTGCAGCCGTCGTAGCCCAGGATGGTCATGTTCACCCTGGCGCCAGCCGGGACCTTGAACACCAAGGTATGGACCCACTGCTTGGTCTTCGGATCCTGGACGAAGTAGGAGACCCAGTCGGGGTGGTTACTCGCCTGGTTCTGCGGGTCTTCCTGCAAGACGACGTTGACCGCCTGGCCAGGGGCCACGCCGGACGTGTAGTCGACCACCGGCGGACCGGCCAGGAAAAAATGGATGACGACGAAGATCGCGCCACCGACCACGGCGAGGAACGCCACGAGCAGGGTTCCTACGCGGACCGGCAGGGACATCAGTCACCACCTCGCTTCTTCGCGGCGCGGAGCGCGCACGACTCGGTCCGGCGCTGCGAATTACCTCACCGCGCCGGAAAGCAAACGACTGCACTGATAGTGCTGCTCAGGGGAAACAGGCCGCAATAGCTTGGGACGCGTATGACGAAACTGTCATCATCAGCACCACAGGTTCTCAGGCCAGTCCGGTCGCCCGCTGGCCGTCATGCCAGGCGAGATGACCTGCAATCGGCGTAAGTGTGGCGTGAACGTTATACGGCCTTTTAGGTTCTTTAGTCTTGACTTGATGGTGCTTCAGGAGTAGACCACTTGCCGAGGACCGTCGGGCGCGTGGCGTCCAACCTGCCCGCCTCCCGTCCGCTACCTTGGCCTGAAGGCCGCTAAGAGGAACGATCGAAGGCGCGATGACCGCGGCACGTGAGGACTCCCGAATGGCTGGACCAGGGTCGGCCTGGGTCGGCCATGCCTGGTCCGATGCTGCCTCACCGCGGATTCTGCTCATCGACGACGAGCCCCAGATCAGCGGCTTCGTAGGCCGCGCGCTGGAACGGGCGGGCTACCAGGCCGAGGTCGCCAGTGACGCGGTCAGCGGCGTGCGGTCCGCCGCCGGCGGCGGCTACGACCTCGTGATCCTTGACCTGATCATGCCCGACATGGACGGCCGCACCGCGCTGGCCGCGATCCTGCACGCCCATCCGTCCCAGGCGGTTCTCGTCCTGTCCTGCAACTCAGACCCGGCCACCAAGGTGGAGTGCCTGGACCTCGGGGCCAGGGATTACCTGACCAAGCCGTTCTCCCTGGCCGAGCTGGCCGCGCGGGTCAGGGCCAGGCTGCGCGAGAACGCGGTGCGCAGCGAGGTCATGCAGGTCGGTGACCTGACGCTGGACGCGGGCCGCCTGGTAGCCGACAGCGGCACCGGGCCGGTGGCCCTGACCAGACTCGAGTTCCTCTGCCTGCGGGCGCTGATGGAGCACGGCCGTGACTCGGTAACCAAGAGCGAGCTGCTTGCCTCGGTCTGGGGAATCGAGTTCGATCCCGGCTCCAACATTGTCGACGTGTGCATCAGGCGGCTCAGGGTCAAGCTCGGATTCGCCCTGATAGAGACGGTGCGCGGTGAGGGTTACCGGCTCGCATCCTGAGCAGCCCCCGATGGCTGCTCGCGAGGAGCCGCCAGGGTCGGCTACCGCCGTCGCGCTCTCCCAGCCCGAGCTTGCCTGGCTGCTCCTCTGGCTGGTCTGCGTGATCGCCATCGTGGCGTTCCCGGCCTGGCAGGCGATCCCGTTCGACCTCATCTGGATCGGCCTGGCCGCGCTCTACGGCTGCACGCTGTGGCCGAATCGCCGGATGCTCGCGCTGACCGTTACCGCGCTGGTGACGACGGCAGCGGCGCTCAGCGACGACGCGCTCCGCCACCTGCGGTTCGGTGCCTCGGTCGAGCAGATCCCGCTGCTCGCCACCATCTTCCTCGGCCTCGCCTGGCAGGCGCACCGCAGGATGGCCGCGCGGGACCGGGTCAGGATCGCCGCCGAGGCTCAGCGGCTCCTGCTGCTGCAGCGCCAGTTCCTGCAAGACGCCTCCCACCAGCTCAGAACTCCGATCACGATCGCGCTCGGCCACGCTGAGCTGCTGGCTGGCGCTCTGGCCGGACGGCAGCAGCGCGACATCCATATCGTCGTCGGGGAGCTTGAGCGGCTGAAAGCGCTGAGCGAGCGCCTGCTGCTCGTGGCGGCCGCGGAGAATCCCGATTTCCTCTCGCCGGCGCCAGCCGACCTCGACCTGCTCGCGGCCGAACTTTTCCTGCGCTGGCAGCCGACCGCGCCGCGCCACTGGAAGCTGGGCCACGTGGCGCCCGTGACGGCGGTGATCGACGCCGAGCGACTCGGCCTGGCGCTGGACGCCCTGGTCGAGAACGCGGTACGGCACACAGGCCAGGAAGACGAGATCACGATCTCGGTCATCAGCGACAGCCTCGACCCGTATGCCCGTATTGTGGTCGAAGACAGCGGAGAAGGAATCGCCGAGACGGCCATCCCGCATATCTTTGACAGGTTCCGGTCGTTCGGCGGCGCTGGCAGCCGCGGGACCGGGCTTGGACTGGCCCTCGTGCGCGCCGTCGCGCACGGCCACGGGGGCGAGGTGACGGTCAGCAGCAGGCCGGGCCAGGGCAGCCGGTTCGAGCTGGCGTTGCCAGTCGGGCCGGTCAGCGACGAGACACCGTACGGCCAGGTGCTGATCGCCGGCCAGGCGTGGCGCGACCGGATACGTCAGATTCAGCAGGAGGGCATCGTGCAGCGGGAGGCCTGGTGAGTCCGCGTCTGGGCGGCCGCTTCAGGCATCCGGGCGGGCGTGTCAGGATCAGCGCGCTGCTGACCGGCGTGGCCATCGTGCTGCTGGCCTTCGCCGCGGTCGCGGTCCTGACCGGCGGCGGCGCCGCGCGAGCGACGCCCAAGGCCGCCCGGGCATTCGCGCTCGGCAGGCTCGGCGATCCCGGCCAGAAGGTGGCGTTGCGCGCCGATGCCGGCCGGCCGGTGATCATTAACTTCTTCGCGTCCTGGTGCACGCCCTGCCGCAAGGAGACTCCGCTGCTGGCCGGTTTCTACCGGTCCCATCGCGGCCGCATTCTCGTCATCGGCGTGGACGCCAACGACAAGAGCAGCGCCGCGCTGGCGTTTCTGCGCGCCCACGCGGTCGGCTACCCGGTCGGCTTCGACCCGTCCGCGGCCGTCGCCGTCTCCTATGGAGTCGCGGCGCTGCCGCAGACGTTCTTCCTGAACGCCAGGCACCAGATCGTCAGGCACATACTCGGCGCCGTGACCGCGCGCGAGCTGAACTCCTGGGCGGCCAGCCTTGCCCGCCAGAGCGGAGCGAGCTAGATGCAGACCACCAGGACGGATCCCCCTTACGTCCCGCTCCGCCAGAGCGGCTGGCCCACCCGCCGCGCGCCCCGCTGGGCGCTGGGAGCCGGCGCCGTCCTGCTGGCTGCCGCCGTCGCGGTCGGGCTCTCGCACCGGCCAACAACCGGGCAGCGCGCCGGCGATCTCCGCGGCCTGATCCATCAGCTGAACACCGACATCGAGTCCTGTTCCGGCGGCGTCCGCGAGTCCCTGTTCGTGCTGCGCAAAATCGATGCCGGGACCAGCAGCGACGTCAAGACTGCGGTCAGCGTGGCCAGCACGGCGTCGGCCAACTGCTCGCCCGCCAACAACGAGCTGCTCGACGATCTCACCACCGCCCAGGCGCCTGAGTCGCTCGCCGGCTACCACCTGCAGGCAGCGGTTACCGCGCTGATCGACTGGGCGGCTCCGCACGCGGAGCAGGTCACGGCCGATGTCGCGACCGTCCTGTCCGATCGCGGCAAGCCGGCCGAAGCCGCCGACCGGGCGGCGCTGCGCCAGGCGCTGCATAAGCTCGACGCCCAGCGCGCGGTCTTCTACGCGGCCCTCGAGCCGGCGATCAGATCGCTCTCCCCCGCCTCAGCGCCGCCGACCCTGTATGGCTAACCCCGCCGCGGGGCGCCGAGCAGCCTCGGCCGCCCGGCGCCCGTCCGGTAAGGAGTAGTCAGCCCGATGCCAGGAATGCATGGCGGACTGAACCTCTCCAATCCGGTACTCGTGGCAGCGTTCCGGTCCGCGCTGCTGCACCAGGGGCTGTCCGCCCTGCTGGCCCTCGCTACGCTCGCGATCATCTGGGCCTGCCTCAGGGAATGGCGGCCAGCCCTGATCGGGCACGGCGGCCAGGGCCGTTCCGGCCAGGGCCGTTCCGCCCGGCCGCCGGAGGCGGCAGCCCGCAGGCTGCTGCGGCTGAGCTTCGGGCTGCTGTGGATCTTCGACGGCATCCTGCAGGCGCAGCCCGCCATGGCGGCCGGGCTGCCGGGCAAGGTCATCGCCCCGGCCGCGGCGACCTCGCCCGGCTGGGTACGCGCCCTGGTGAACTGGGCCGGAACCGCGTGGTCGTACCACCCGGTCCAGGCCAGCACCGCCGCCGTCTGGATCCAGCTCGGAATCGGGATCTGGATGCTCGCCGCGTCCCGCGGCCCCTGGTCGCGGCTGGCCGGAGCGGCCGCAGTGGCCTGGGGACTGGTCGTCTGGGTTTTCGGCGAGGCGTTCGGCGGTGTGCTGGCGCCCGGCCTGACCGTGCTCTACGGGGCGCCGGGAGCGGCGCTCTGCTACTGCCTGGCGGGCGCCCTCGTCGCGCTGCCCGAGCAGTCCTGGCGCTCGGCTGCCCTCGGCCGGCGGCTGCTCACGGTGCTCGGAGCGTTCTTTCTCGCCATGGCCGTCCTCCAGGCCTGGCCGGGCCGCGGTTTCTGGCCGGGCACCGTGCACGGCCGGCCGGGCACCCTGACCGGCATGGTCGCGAACATGGCCGGCACCCCCCAGCCTTCCGGGATGGCCGCCCTGGTCAGGGGCTTCGCGGCGGTCACGGCCAGTCATGGATTTGGCATTAACGCATTCGCCGTGGCAGCTCTCGCGATCATCGGCCTGGGCCTGGCCAGCCAGCGAAGAGAGCTGCTCCTGCCGGTCCTGGTCGCCTCGGCCATCCTGTGCCTCGCCGACTGGGTACTCGTGGAAGACCTCGGCTTCCTCGGCGGCCTCGGCACCGACCCGAACAGCATGGTCCCGCTGCTGCTGCTCATCACCGGCGGCTACGTCGCCGTGACCCGGCCGGCGCCGGCTCCCGCGACGGAACCAGCGGTGCAGCTGTCACCGGACGGCGCGGCACCCGGCCAGCCGGACGGCACGCCGCCGGCTGGCCGCCCGCTGGCCTGGCCCTCCTGGCCCTCCTGGCGCGAGGGCCTGCGGCCCGCCGGACTGGCCGGCCGGTTCGCATCGGCCAGCGCCCAGGGGATCCTGGCGGTCTGGGCCGGCGCTGTCGTGCTGCTCGGCGCGGCCCCGATGGCACTCGCCCAGGCCAGCCCCAATGCCGACCCGATCATCGCGCGGGCCCTCGGCGGGTCGAGCGCGTCGCTTGACCTTCCCG
>JADGPC010000433.1 GCA_017882645.1 Streptosporangiales bacterium
CCCGCTGGCCGTGCCGCGGGCGCCGGCCGCTGCGCCTTGCCCCATGTCGCCTGCCGCGCTGCCGCCGGCCGCCGAACCGCTGGCCGCCGTGCTGCCGGTCCCCGTGCCTCGTGTCCCGGCGCTGCCCGCACCGGCGCTGCCCGCCCCGGCCAGGTCATTGCCGCCGCTGAGATCGGCCAGCTCGGACGGGTCGCCGGGGTCAGCGGGGAACGCGTGCCCGGCTAGCTCGGTGCTCCCGGTGCCGACGAGCACGCCGGCCTCGACCCGCGCGGGCTGCGGCCGGGCCGATGAGGTGGCAGCGGCCTGCTGCTTGCCGAACGCGAAGTCGCACGCATAGGCCAGCATGGCCACCGCGTAGAGCACAATCGCCAGCACCAGCGTGACGTTGCTGAAGTCGGCCAGTCCGGTATTGGGCACGGCAACTCACTCTCCCTTGGGCCCGGCTGCCGCCGCTACTCCGCCGGGCTGTCCGGCGGCCGCGGCGGCGGCGCGAACCTCCTGCATGATCTCGCTCGATAGCTCGGCGAACTCGGTCTCGAAGCCGCCGGCTGCGTCCGACCTCGTCAGGCCGGCGACCTCGACGTAGGTGGCCCCGCCGGCTGCCGCCCTGGCATCCGCCTCGTCATCAGCCTCGCCGGCCGGGACCGCTCGCACGAAGATCCTCCGGCGCCGGACGAGGAACGACAGGATCAGGCCCGCCAGCGCGGCCAGCGCCGATACCAGCGCGGGCACCTGGCCCGGATCGTAGGTGACGGCCAGGCTGACCCACTGCCGGTAACCGGTGAATGTCAGCTTGCCGAGCCCGTGCGGCAGCACGATCGACTGGCCGGGGGCCAGCGGCCGCGGGCTGACCGCCAGCCTCCGCATCCGGCTGGTGTCGAGGTTGTAGACCGACTGCGGCTGACCGGAGTTCAGGCCGAGGTTGCCCGCGTACGAGACCAGGCTGACCCGCGGGTAGTCAGCCGCGGGGAACGCCGACGCGAGCCGGCCGCCGACGTCGATCTGCGTGGGCAGGAAGACGCCCGCGAAGCCGAGCTGCCGCGGCTGCGCGTCGGGGACCTTGATGACGCCGGCCGAGGTGAGGCCTGACTGCTCGACGGGAATGAACGGCACAGCCTGCTCGAACTTCACCTGACCCGTACTGTCGGTGACCTTGAACTCCGGCGCGTACCCGTGCCCGATCAGGAAGACCTGGACTCCGTCGACGATCAGCGGGTGATTGACCCTCAGGTCATAGCTGTGCAGCCGGCCGTCGTACTGCGAGTTGTAGCGGATCGCCGCCGCGAACCAGGACGGCTGCCCGCGCTGCGGCCCCGAGGTGACGTACCTGGCGGTGAACTTGTTCAGCGTGATGCTGAACGGCTGCAGGTCACCAGCCGAGACCAGCCGGCCGGGATGGAACACGTCCAGCCCCACCGGAGTGTTGGCGAAGGTGTCGCCCTCGACGAGCAGCCGGTTGCCCTTGTACCCGAACAGGCCGCCGAGCGCGACCGAGACCAGCAGCCCGAGCAGCGCCACGTGGAACAGCAGGTTGCCGATCTCGTGCAGGTAGCCCTTCTCCGCCGACACCCAGCCGTCGCCGGTGCGGACCCGGAACCTCCGCCGGCGAAGCAGCCCGGCGGCCGCGGCCAGGGCCGGATCAGGCGGCTGGACGGTCCGGAAGCCCGCCGCCTGCGGGAGCCTGGCCAGGTAACGCGGCGCTCTGGGCGGCGGCTGCCGGGCGGACTTCGCGAGCCGGTAGGCCCGCGGCAGCACGCAACCGGCCAGCGAGGTGAACAGCAGCAGGTAGATGGCCGCGAACCAGGGCGCGCCGAAGACGTCGAACGCGGAAAGCCGGGCCAGGAACGGCGCGAGCGCCGGGTGCGCCGCGTAGTACTGGGTTACGGCGGCGGGGTCGATGCCCTGCTGCGGCAGGACCGATCCGGGGATGCTGGCCAGCGCGAGCAGGAACAGCAGCACGAGCGCGGTCCGCATGGAGGTCAGCTGCCGCCAGCCCCAGCGCAGCCAGCCGACGACGCCAAGCCGACCGCTCGTCAGGCGGGTCGCCGATCCAGGTGCCTGAGCCCCGGCCGCGCCGTCCCGCCCGGCCGCCGTATCCTGGCCACCGGCAGCATCCTGACCAGCCACGGCGTCCTGTCCGACCACGGCTTCCTGGCCGGCTCCGGTTTCGCGGCCCGCGAGGTCCTGGGTCATGACCGCTCGGCCAGGATCTTGTTGATCAGGGCCAGCAGTCCCCGGTACGACACCCCGCCGACAATCCGGCCCGCGATATGCCCGGTGCGGTCGATCAGCAGCGTGGTGGGGATGGCGACCGGCGGCACCGTGCCGTGGAACGCGAGCGCGACCTGCTCACCGGGATCGTTCAGGCTCGGATAGCCGACGTTGAACGTGTGCTCGAATGCTTGGGCGGAGGCCGTGGAGTCGTGAACGTCATCGCCGACGAACCTGACCGGATCGCTCTTGAAGTGGGTCGCGAGTGCCGCCAGCGCGGGCGCCTCGTTCCGGCACGGCGCGCACCAGGAACCCCAGAAGTTGAGCACCACGAGGCTGCCGCGATCGGCCGACAGCGTGAACTTGCTGCCGGTCAGCGTCGTCCCGCTGACGGCGGGGGCGGCCGGCCGTGAGCCGGGACCGTAGTACGTGCTGCTGTAGCTTCCGGACACGTAGCTCTTCCCGCTGCTCACGGGCGTGTTCTGCGCGATCGCGCCGCCCGAGCACGACGCCAGGGCCAACACGGCGGTACCCGCCAGGATCGCGCGGACCGCGCGGGGCCCGGCCAGCAGCGCGCGGACAGCGCGCGGGCGGGCCGCCAGCGCGCTGAGAACGCGTGCCGTTCCGGCGAAATACCGCGCGGAACTCTGCGGACGGGTCACAAGGAGATCTCCTACAGGCAGTAGTACGCAGCCCATTGTGCAGGAACCGGTTCACCGCGCTAGCTCCGGCCTGCCCTAAACGGGTCGGGCACGGTACAGGCTACGCGCCGGCGAACCGACTTCCGGCCGAACCGGACGGCTCGGCATAACTGGCCGAGGTCAGCCGGTCTCCGGTGAAGGTCAGGCTCGTGATGCTGCCGAGCGCGCACTGCCTGCGGCGGGGATCGTGCCACAGCGTGCGGCCCTCCGCCGACCGGCGTGTCACCCAGATCGGGAGCTGGTGGCTGACGCAGACGGCCTCATGCCCGCGCGCCGCCCTGGCCGCATCGGCCGCCGCGGCCAGCACCCGCGCCGCGACCTCCTTGTAAGGCTCGCCCCACGAGGGCCGGAACGGGTTACGCAGGTAGATCCAGTGCCGCGGAGCGCGCAGCGAGCCGTCGCCGACTCCGACGTTGAGCCCCTCGAAGTGGTTCCACGGCTCGATCAGGCGCTCGTCGATCTCGATCGGCAGGCCAAGTTGCGCGGCGATCGGCTCGGCGGTCTGCACCGCCCGGTCGAGCGGCGACGACCGCAGCACGGTGACATCACGACCGGCCATGAAGTCAGCGGCCGCCTTGGCCATCATCTGGCCGTCCTCGGACAGGTTGAAGCCCGGAATGCGGCCGTAGAGAATCCCGTCCGGGTTCGCCACTTCGCCGTGCCGCACGAGGTGGACGATCGTCGTCGTTGCCTCGTGGGCTGCTGCGGTCGCAAGAGGCCCAGGATTCTCAGTCATGGCGCGCATAGCCTACCCGCAGCCCTCTGCGCCGCCGACTCGTCTAGCTCCGCCGACCCGGATAAAGTTACGCAAAAATATTCACCCCCCGACTGTCGGCAGGTAACCCCGCGTGAGTCCAACGGCCATCGCGCTTGTCCTGGCTGCCGCGATCGCCCACGCAAGCTGGAACCTGTTCGGCAAGCAGGCCGCCGCCACCGGCGCGG
>JADGPC010000434.1 GCA_017882645.1 Streptosporangiales bacterium
GACCAGCAGCGCGATGGTGGCGTTGATGCCGACCTGAGTTGCCCCGGGGCCGGCTGCGACCAGCAGTCCGGCCACGAAGCCGGCCGCGGCAAGGACAACCAGATGCACCGGCGGCACCAGGCCGGAGACAGCGCCGACGAAGGTGGCCGTGCCCATGCCGAGGCTGATGGCAAGCATGGTGCCGAACGGCGTGCGCGGCCCGGAGGTGACCAGCGCGTAGCCGACGCTCAGCGCGCCGAACGCGGCGCTGGCGCCGACCAGCGGATAACCGGCCGCGATGCCGGCGATCAGGGGGATGACGACACCAGCCGTGGCCTTGAGGGCGGCCGCCGGACGGAGTCCGGCCCGGTCGACGCTGAAGGCCGCCGCGAACGAGGCCAGCACGCCAGCCTGCGCGCTGGCGTCGAGGCTGGTCCGCGCCCGCGCGCCGGTCTGCACTGGCTGAACCCGGCTGACCCTAGCGGGCGGCCGCGGCTTCCTGCTTCTTGGCCTTCTTGTACGACCGCACCGCGGCCAGCGAGGCGTCGTCGCTGATGTCGGCGACGGAATAGTGCGACCCGGCCTCGCCGAAGTGGCCAGCCGCCTCGCGCCAGCCGGCTGGCTGGATGCCAAGCTGCTTGCCGAGCAGGGCGATGGTGATCTGCGCCTTGTAGGCGCCGAAGCCCGGCAGCTCGGACAGCCGCCGCCGAAGCTCCGCTCCGTTTCCGGCGGTGGCCCAGACCGCGCTCGCATCGCCGTCATAGCGGTCAGCGACGATCCTGGCCAGCTCCTGAGCCCTGGCGGCCATCGCGCGCGGGAAACGGTGCAGCGCCGGGCGCTCGGCGAAGATGTCGGCCAGCGCGTCGGGATCGAAGCTGGCCAGTTCCTGCGCGTCGGGCTCGTGGCCGAGCCGCAGGGCAAGCTGGTATGGCGAGTTAAACGCCTTCTCGAACGGGACTTGCTGGTCAAGCATCATCGCGAGCAGCAGCGCGAATCCGTCACGGGACAGCAACTCATTGGCCTGCGGCTCGATCGGCAGCGACAGCATCATCTCTTCCTCCCGGGGCATCGTGCTCATCATCTCGCACCAGATCTGGTCGCAGTGCTCCGGCGGGGAGCTACCGTGGTCCTGACGCGACTGATCGTGCGGGTCGGTCAGGTTAGGGCGGGATGATTCACCGAATCATCCCGTTGCGACGGGAAGGTCCGGTGTTAAGGCTATGACCCCTCATATGAAGATCGGCATCGCAGGTGTCGCGATCGGGCTGGTCCTGCTGATCATCAACCCGTGGCTGGCGCTGGCCGTGATCGTGCTCGCGATAGCGATCCCCGGCGTGGCCTACGCGATGCTCGACTCGAACCAGAAGGCCAGGCTGAAGTCGATCAGGGGCCGCAAGCAGCTCGGCCGCTGACCAGCTACCCGAGCTGGCCCGGGTAGAGCAGCGACAGCTCGCGCGGGTAGGCGGCGATCAGCCGCAGCTCGTCGTCGGTCAGCGGCTTGCTGGTCGCCGCCGCGCAGAGCTGCACGAGCTGGAAGATCAGGTCCTCGTCGTCGCCCGGGTCGATGCCAAGCCCGTCCAGCACGTGCCTGAAGCCCGCCATCCCGCCGTACTCGCCGGTCAGCACGACCCGCCCGGACCGCGCGTGCCAGTCCGCCGGGAACGGCCCCAGCGTGTCATCGTCATAAAGCTCGTAGTTGTGCCGGTCCTTCAGCGCGCCGTCGGCGTGAATGCCGGACTCGTGAGCGAAGGCATTGCGGCCCGTGCCCGGCTGGTTCTGCGGCAGCGGCTGGCCGAACGCGTAGCTGGCCCACAACCCGAACCGGCGCGCCCAGGACAGGTCGACCGGGTCGCCGATCTCGGCCCGGGCGATGCCGAAGGCATGGCTGAAGGCCAGGATGACCGAGAGCAGGTCGGCGTTGCCTGAGCGCTCGCCGATGCCGTTCACGCACGTGTTCACCCAGGCGTCCTGGCCTGCGTCGAGATCGCCGAGCGCGCCGGAGACGGAGTTGGCCACGGCCATGCCCAGGTCGTTGTGGCAGTGCGTCTCCACCGGCATGGCCGTCGCCGCCGCCAGCTTGGCGAACCGCTCCCTGATCCGCTGCGGGGAGTCCCCGCCGATGGTGTCGCAGTACCGGACCCGGTCCGCGCCCGCCTGCCTGGCGGCCAGCGCGAACTCGGTGAGGAACCCCTCGTCCGTGCGCGAGCCGTCCTCGGCGTTCACCCCGATTGTCTCAGCGCCGCCGGCCCTGGCGGCGGCCACGGCGGCCGTCATCTCGGCGATGATGGCCTCGCGGTCGAGCCGGCCGCGGAACTTATGCGCGATCATCTGGTCAGACGTGGAGATCGACAGGTTGTAGTGACTCAGGCCGAGCGGGATCGCCCGCTCGACGTCGGCGGTGACGGCCCGGCACCAGCCGGACAGCCGCAGCTCGCCGAAGGCGCCCGCCTGCGCGAGCGCCACATTGGCCCGCACGTAGGGCATCTCGTGGAAGAGGAAGGGAAACCCGATCTCGGACTGGGCCACGCCGAGCCTGGCCAGGTAGAAGTTCACCATCGTCTTACCGAACTTGGACAGCCCGGTCCGGGCGGTCTGGACGCCGTCGCGGTTGGTGACGTCGAGAAAGTGAACCTGTGGCATGCCCGCCTCCGTGGCCGGATCGCTGTCTCCAGCTTGATTATCGACGGTTCGTGTACAACTCTGTCAATGTTGATTAAAATCAATGCTCGGCCGAGACGACGGTCTAGCGATCAGGGACGGGGTGCCCATGCCGGCGGAGTGGATCGGAGCCGCCGAGGCCGCGCAGCGGCTCGGCGTCAAGCAGGCCAGCCTGTACTCCTACGTCAGCCGGGGAGTGCTGCCCAGCCGCAAGGCCCAGGGCTCCCGGACCAGCCTGTTCAGCGCGACGGAAGTGGAAGGTCTCGCCCGCCGCGGGCGGCCGCGCCGCGCGCCGGGAGCGGCCGAGCTCGTCATCGAGACGGAACTGACCGAGATCACCGGTGACCACCTGCGCTACCGCGGCCGGGACGCCATCGGGCTGGCTCGCGCACGCAGCTTCGAGGAAGTCGCCGGCCTGCTGTGGACTGGATCGCTGGACGAGCCCGGCGAGTCCTGGCAGGCAACCGCGGCGGCGGTGGCGGCCGGCTCGGCCGCCCAGGCCGCGCTGCCCGCCGGAACGCTGCCGCTCGAGCGGCTGCAGGTGATTGTCCCGGCCCTGGCCGCCGCCGATCCGCTGCGCCTTCATCTGGATACGCCAGCCGTCATCGCGGCCGGGCGCTGCCTGATCGCCGGCATGACGGACTGCCTGCCTGCCGTCCAGAACGGGGGCACCGCAACCGGAAGCACGATCGCCGAGCGGCTGGTGCCGCGGCTGTGCCCCGCCGATCCGGGACCTGGCCTGGTCGGATCGCTGCGCGCGGCCCTGGTGCTGCTCGCGGACCATGAGCTGGCTGCGTCGACACTCGCGGCCCGGGTGGCCGCATCGGTTCGGGCTGACCCGTACGCCGTGGTCGCCACCGGGCTCGGCGCGGTCGGCGGCGCCTTGCACGGCGGCGCCTCGTTCGGCGCCGAGGTGATGCTGAGGTCCGCCGCCCGGCCTGCCGAGGCCGGCCGGGCGGTGGGGGACCTGCTGCGGCGCAGCGAGCGGATCCCCGGCTTCGGCCACTTCGTCTACC
>JADGPC010000435.1 GCA_017882645.1 Streptosporangiales bacterium
CTGCTCGAGTGCGGCCAGCTCGGCGGTGCGGTCCGGGAAGTTGAGCAGGTGCCTGGCCATCTCGGCCAGGCCAAGCGGGCAGCTCAGCAGCGCGCGCTCGGCGAGAAAGTCGATGATCTCGCCGGGCGTTCCCTCCGCCACGGCCTGCGGCCGCAGCTGGCCATGCCAGATCTGGGCGATCATCGCCCCGAGCAAGTCGATATCCGAGCCCGCCGGCTGGAGGAAGTCGAGCAGGTCGCGCAGCGTCTGCGCCCTGCCTCCGCTGATCGTGCCGGGGCCGGAGCCGAGCAGGGTCAGCGAGAGGAACGCGGTCGGCGCGGCCAGCGTCGCCTGCCTGGCGATCAGCCCGCCGAGGGAGTGGCCGAGCAAGTGGACCCGCCCGGCGTCGCCCGAGATCGCGGCGGCTACCGCGACCAGGTCTTCGGCCAGCTGGTCAAGCTCGTAGCCGGTCCGGCTCGGAGCCGGCTCGGACTGGTACTGGCCCCGCATGTCGATCGCGACGACGGAGCGTCCGGCGAAAGCCAGTGACTCGAGCACGGCGAGGAAGTCTTCCTTGCTGCCGGTGTACCCCGGGACGAGCAGCGCGGGCTGCCGTTCGTTGACGCCGCTGGCCGACCGGGCCGTCAGAGCCGCGAACGAGCCGCGCGGCGTCTCGAGCACCAGCGGCCGGACGTGATGGGACATTTGCAGCGATCGCGGAGTGCTCACGGGTTGGCAGCCTACCCAGACGGACTGGTCCGGACCGAACCTGTCGCGAAGTACCGGTATGAGTGACTAGCTGGCTTCGATGTCACGCTGCTCGGCGTGGCTGGCCGGGCGGGTCGAGCCCTGCTGACCGTCAGCAGCCGGCTGACCGGCTGGACGGCCGCTACGGCTGCGGCTGCGCCCGGAGCGCCGCCGCTTGCGCGGCTCACCGCCGGCCGCCTGTCCGGCGTCCGGCGCGGGCCCTGCGCCCTCGGCCGCCGCCGCGTGCTCGGCAGCGGGGCCCGCGGTCGCCACCGGCGAGCCGGCCCTGGTCCGCTGTCGCGGAGACCTGGTCCGCGCGGAAGCGGCACGCTGGCTACCCTGGGTGCCGTCGCCGCTCCGGCGGCTTGAGTCACGGTCCCCGCTCGGGCGCCGGGTAATGGGCGTGTGCTGGCGAGACCGGCTCTTGCCGGTCTCGCCGATGTCCTCCAGGTCCTCGGCCTCGAGCCCGGCGCGGTCGCGCCTGACGCTCGGCAGCGACCCGGTGGCGCCGGCCGGGATGTCCAGCGCGCTGAACAGATGCTCCGACGTCGAGTACGTCTCGAGCGGGTCTGGGTGACCGAGGTTCAGGGTCTCATTGATCAGCTTCCAGCGCGCCATGTCCTGCCAGTCGACGAAGGTCACGGCGATGCCGGTGCGCCCGGCGCGGCCGGTCCGGCCGATCCGGTGCAGGTACGCCTTCTCGTCTTCCGGGCACTCGTTGTTGACGACGTGGGTCACGTCGTCAACGTCTAGCCCGCGCGCGGCGACGTCGGTGGCTACGAGCACGTCGATCTTGCCGCTACGGAACGCGCGCAGCGCGCGCTCGCGCTGGCTCTGGCCCAGGTCACCATGGACGGCGGCGGCCGCGAAGCCGCGCTCGGTCAGCTGGGTGGTGACCTGGTCGCAGGCCCGGCGAGTGCGGCAGAAGACGATCGTCAGGCCGCGCTCCCTGGCCTGGAGCACGCGTGCGAGGATCTCGATCTTGTCCAGGTGGTGCGCTCGGAACACATGCTGGTCGGTGGTCGGCACGTGGGCCGGCTCGTCGTGCTGCTCGGCCCTGATGTGCATCGGCCGGTGCAGATGCCGCCGGGCGAGCGTCACGATCTCTGACGGCATGGTGGCCGAGAAGAGCATGGTCTGCCGGTGTGCGGGCGTGAGTCGCAGGATCGCCTCGACATCGGGCAGGAAGCCGAGGTCGAGCATCCGGTCGGCCTCGTCGAGCACCAGGATGTCCACGGCCGACAGGTGCAGCTGACTCTGGCGGGCCAGGTCGAGCAGGCGGCCTGGGGTGCCGACGACGACGTCGACCGTCGCCAGCGCCTCGATCTGGGGCTCGTAGGCGCGGCCGCCGTAGAGAGTTACGACATTGACGTCGGTGCGGGCGGCCGCGATGCGCAGGTCGTCAGCGACCTGGATGGCAAGCTCCCTGGTGGGCACGACCACCAGGGCGCGCGGCGAGGCCGGCTTGCCGCGCTCGGTGTCGAGCAGGTGCTGAAGGATCGGGATCCCGAAGGCCAGGGTCTTGCCGGTACCGGTCCGCGCCTGGCCGATGACGTCGTGCTCGCCGAGCGCGATCGGCAGCGTCAGAGCCTGAATCGGGAAGGCCCGGGTGATGCCCGCGGCTTCCAGGGCGGCGCAGATAGGCTCGGCGACGCCGAACTGATCGAACGTCATGGCCTCGGCCTGACCGGTCGCGCTCGCGATGATCTCGTCAGGAATCTCGTCCGGCAAGCCGGTGGCCTGAAGAGTGCCGTTCTCGGTGGCCAGGGTGACGGCCACGGTGTCTGCTGACATGGTCTCGATGTCTGTTACTAGGTCTGAGTTCGCTGGCAGCTCGTCGTGTAGCGCCAGGTCTGTCGTTAGGTCTTGCGTAGTCAGGGCGTTCCGCCTCCATCGGTGGTCCGCGGCTGGCCGGGCGCGTAAGCGCCCAGTCTGGTCGCCGCAGGACGGCAGTTGACTCATCCGGAGGGCGGGCAATCGCGCACCCGCACCGGGCCAGCTACATCTGGTGCTGGCCGAGCGGTGACCGGGAGGAGCCGGGCGCGGCGCACCGAGAGGATTCTCGTACCACGCTACGTAATGAAACGCGCCTCGGGGTAATCCCATTCCAAGATGACGTCGCTGACCAGTGTAGCAACGTTGGCTGACAGTCGATCATCGGCTTAAGCTGGCGGTCCGTCGGCGGCTGGCGCTGTTGTTACGCTTCCGGTGTGACCGAGCATGAGTCCGCGACTATGGCGGAGCACGAGCCAGCGACGACAGCGCCACACGAGCCAGCGAAGACAGCGCCGCACGAGTCGGCGACCGACGGAGTGATCGAGCTGCTCGGGCTGCTTGCCTATGCGTCGCTGGTGGCGTTCTTCCGCCTCGCTGATGATGCCTCGCTGGCTGCCTCGCTGCCGGACAAGGCGGACCTGGCCGGGATGGCGGTGGCGCAGTTCGGCCATTTCGAGCTGCTCAGGACCCGGATCTCCGAGCTGGGAGCCGAGCCGCAGCTGGCGATGCAGCCGTTCGTCGAGCCGATCGACGCATTTCACGCCAGGACCGCGCCGTCCAGCTGGCTAGAGGGCCTGGTCAAGGCCTACGTCGGCGACGGCATCGCCGCCGACTTCTACCGGGTCATCGCCCAGTTGCTCGATCAGCCGACCCGATCCCTCGTGCTCTCTGCGCTCGCGGACGGCGGGCACGCCCAGTTCGCGATCACGCGGGTGCGCGAGGCGATCGCCGCTGATCCCGCGGTGGCCGGGCGGCTGGCGCTGTGGGCCCGCCGCCTGGTCGGCGAGGCGCTGAGCCAGGCGCAGCGGGTGGCCGCAGAGCGGGAGGCGCTGGCCCGGCTGCTGGCCGGCGGCTCGGCGGCGCAGCTTGGCGAGATCGGCCGGATGTTCGCCGCGCTGACCGACGCGCACGCACAGCGCATGGCCGCCCTCGGCCTGGCCGAGTAGGCGCTCCGGCGAGCCGGGCGGTCAGGAGCCGAAGCCGATCCGCCGTGGCTCGGTCTGATCGAGCTCGACGTAGGCGATCTTGTCCCCTGGTACGAGGATCGTGCCGCCTTTGCTGTCGGTGACCACGAACAGCTTGTTCTCGGCCACGGCGGCCATCAGGGCCTGCTCGATTTCCGCCGCCGATGCCCCGGTGTCGACCACCAGCTCGCGGGCGGCCATCTGTATGCCGATCTTGACTTCCACGGCGATCCTCCGCTCAAGAACGCTAGCCCGCGGCTGCTGTCCGAAGGTTAGCCCGAAGCCCGCCAGTCGGCGGCCATGCGGGAGTTACTCGTGCGCGCCGTCAGCATGCGTGCCTTCGGTATGGGTGCTTTCGGCATGTGCGCCGTCGGCCAGCGGCCAGCTCCTGATCCCACGCCAGGCCAGCCGCGCGAGCAAATCCTCGGCCAGGTTCTGGTCGATCGCGCGCTCCGTGCTGAGCCAGTACCGGGAGCCGACCTGAGCCATCCCGACCAGCGCCATCCCGAGCAGGTCCGCCTCGGCATTGGAGACGCCCGCATCCTCGCGGATGAACTCGCTGACCATCTCGGCGCACTCGTACATGGCCCGGTCGAGACGGTCCCTGACCGCTGGCTCGTTACTCAGATCCGACTCGAAGACGAGCCGGAACGTCTCGCTCGCGCCGCTCACGTAGTCGAAGAAGGCGCGAAAGGTTGCTGGCACCCGATCGCGGTTGTCCGTGGTCGAGGCGAGCGCCGCGGAGACCGCGCCGACGAGATCGGCCACGCTCTCATCCAGCAGCGCCAGGTAGAGCTCGAGCTTGCCGGGGAAGTGCTGGTACAGCACCGGCTTGCTGACCCCGGCCCGCTCCGCGATCTCGTCCATCGCCGCGGCGTGGTAGCCCTGCGCGACGAAAACCTCGAGAGCGGCCCCGAGGAGCTGCCTGCGCCTGGCTGGGCGCGGCAGTCTGGTGCTAGCCGGTCTGGCGGTCTGCGGCGTGGCGATCACAAAGACTCTCCGATATCTATCGGCGGCGGTCGGAAAGCTGCCCGGGGTGTCATCCTACGGCCGGGTAACCCCGGATGCCGAACGCCGCGAGGCCGACGACGCACCGCGCGTGGCCGGGCCACGCCCGCTGCGGCGGGGCGCAGGGCGGAGGCTCAGCGGTAGTCGTCGTCGCTCAGGCGAACCGTTCTGGCCTGCTCGGCGACATCGGCCTCGTTGGCCTCCAGCGGCAGTTCGCCGGCTTCCGTCTCATCGGGCTCAACCTCGTCAGGCACGACTTCCTGGTGCTGCTCGACCACGTCAGCTACTGGTTCGTCTAGTTCTCTCTCAGTCATGCCGACCTCCTGTCGGAGAAGTCTGGTGCTCGCCGCGCAGGCGAGCATATTCGCACCCTCGAACATATTGCCGAATGGCTACAGTAGAGCAACGCTGGTTGTATAGGGTTCCCATCTGCTGGGGTAAGGAGACGACGTGCGCAGCATGTGGAAGGGCGGGATCTCCTTCGGGCTGGTGATGATTCCCGTGCGACTCTACGCCGCGACCGAGCAGAAGGACATTGCCTTCCGCCAGGTGCACAGGACCGACGGCGGCCGGATTCGGTTCCGCAGGTTCTGCTCGGTATGTGACGAGGAAGTCCCTTATGAGGACGTCGTCAAAGGCTACGAGCTGTCGACCGGCGAGATGGTGGTCCTCGACGACGAGGATCTTGCGGACCTACCGCTCCCGACGACCAAGTCTATCGAGGTCCTGCATTTCGCTCCGGCGGAGCAGCTTGACCCGATCTTGTTCAACCGGAGCTATTACGTGGAGCCCGAGGCGGCCGGTGCCCGTGCCTACGTCCTGCTGCGCGACGCGCTCGAGCAGTCGGGCCGGATCGCGGTCGCCCAGGTCGCGCTTCGCCAGCGAGAGTCGCTCGCGACCCTGCGCAGCCGGGATGGCGTCCTGGTCCTGGAGACCCTGCTCTGGCCGGACGAGATCCGCGACGCGGCCTTCCCCTTCCTGCAGCAGGAGATCGAGGTGCGCCCGCAGGAACTGACGATGGCCGCATCCCTGATCGATTCGATGACGACCGACTTCGACGCCGATGCCCATCACGATCGGTACCGGGAGGCGCTGATCGAGGTGGTCGACGCCAAGGTGCAGGGCAGGGAACTGACCCAGCCCGCTCCGCTGGAGATCGCGGCCGGACCGTCGACCAGCCTGGCCGACGCGCTGAAGGCGAGCCTGGCCGCGGCCCAGCAGGGGCCGGGAGCCGGCGAGAATAAGGGGACTAAGGCAATCGGGGATAAGCCGAAGGCCGGGTCGGCCAGGTCAGGCTCGGCCAAGGCCAGTCGGGCCAAGGCCGGTCCGGGCAACGCCGGGGCCGCCGACGAGGACAGCTCCGACGAGGCGGGCCCGACCCAGACTGGCACGGCTAAGACGGGCACGGCCAAGGCTGGCACGGCTAAGACGGGCACGACCAAGACTGGCCCGGCCAAGGCGGGCACGACCAGAAGGCCGACGAGGAAGGCCAGCTGACGTACCCGATCACGGCCGGGGGCTGGCCTGCCGTCGGCGCTCCGACCAGGCCGCGTCAGCAGATGCGAGGCGAGATGTCATGTTGCGGGTGACCGACGATCCGACGCCCAGGGATCCGGTTCCGGCGGGCTCAGCGCCACCGGATCCGATTCCGCACTGGCCGGGCCAGTTTGTCGACCTGCCCGGCAGCCAGGTGTTCGTCCGCACCGCGCCCGCGGCTGAGAGCGCCGAGCCTGCCGTATTCATCCACGGCCTCGGCGGGTCGTCGACCAACTGGACCGACCTGATGGACCTGCTGTCCAGGCCGGTCGTAGGTCACGCCGACGCAACGGTCCTCGCCTGCTGGGCCATCGATCTTCCCGGCTTCGGCTCGTCGCCGCCGCCTGCCAGCGACGACTACTCGATCAACGCCCACGCCACGGCAGTGGTCGAGCTGATCGAGAAGCTCGGCCGCGGACCGGTTCACCTGATCAGCAACTCGATGGGCGGCGCCGTCAGTACCCGGGTCGCGGCCTGCCGGCCAGACCTGGTCCGGACGCTCACGCTGGTCTCGCCGGCGCTGCCCGACCTTCGCCCCCGGCCGCTGCCGCTCCGGCTGGCGCTAGCGGCGCTGCCCGGAGTCGGTCCGGCGATCATGGACGGGCTGCGGAGGCTGCCCGCAGAGGTCCGCACAGACCGGGCGCTCAGGGACGTCTACACCGATCCGGGCGTGGTCCATCCGTCGCGACGCCAGGAGGAGATCGCCGAGGTGCTCCGGCGTGACACCCTGCTGTACGCCAATCACGCGCTGATCAGATCGGCGCGGAGCCTGGTCACGGAGTACTTCAAGGTCGGCCGGAGATCACTGTGGCGGGACGCCGCCCGGGTCGAGGCGCCCGCGCTCATCCTGCACGGAAGTCACGACCGGCTGGTCAATCCGGTGATGGCCGGTAAGGCCGCGAGGGCCTTCCCGACCGCCAGGGTGCTCGTGCTTCCCGGTGTCGGTCACGTGGCGATGATGGAGCGTCCTGGCACGGTGGCGGCCGAGGTCAGGGCATTCCTCGACTGGGTCAAGGCGGCCGGCGGACCGGCGATAGCGGCGGGGCGGCTCAGCGAAGAGGCAGCGGCGAACCAGGTGCAAAGTTAGCTATATCGGCGCGACAGGCCGCGAGCTGGATGCGAAGCTAGCCAGATGCTGATCGCGGCGTCACGGATCATTACCGCCAGCAGCGTCAGCCGCAGCGCGGCCACGATCCTCGCTCCCGGCTACGTGGTCTGCGAAGCCGGGACGATCACCGGCGTCGGATCCGGGTCGCCTCCTCGCCGCCCGGACGCCGAGCTCACCGGCGGTTTTCTGCTGCCCGGCTTCGTCGACCTTCAGGTCAACGGTTACTACGGCGTCGAATTCGGCGACGCTGACCCGTCCGGCTGGGCTACGGTCGCCCGCCGGCTGCCCGAGACCGGCACCACCGCGTTCCTGCCCACGTTCATCACCAGCCCGGTCGACGAGACGATCGCGTCGCTGCGCCGCGCTGCCGCGTTCGCCCCTGGCATGGCCGGCCCCGTGGTGGCCGGTCCCGTGGTGGCTAGCCCGGTGGTGGCTAGCCCGGTGGTGGCTAGCCCGGTGGTGGCTAACACTGCAGCGCAGGCGCGGGTACTCGGCGTGCACCTGGAGGGCCCGTTCATCGCCAGGAACCGGTGCGGTGCCCACAACCCGGCCTGGATAACGACCCCGGACCCGGTGACGATCAACGCGTTCCTGGACGCCGGGTCCGGCCTGGTGCGCGTGCTGACCCTCGCACCCGAGATCGACGGAGCCATGGCCGCGATCAAGCAGCTGACCGCGGCTGGCGTGCTGGTCAGCGTCGGCCACTCGGAAGCGACCGCTCAGCAGGTCAGCGCGGCGGCCGGGTGCGGCGC
>JADGPC010000066.1 GCA_017882645.1 Streptosporangiales bacterium
CGCTAGTCTCAATTCGCAGCGTGATCCGCCACTTGCTTAGCGCACGTTGTCGCAGGTCAGACGCGTGGTCAGGGGCGGGGTCGAACCGCCGACCTTCCGCTTTTCAGGCGGACGCTCGTACCAACTGAGCTACCTGACCTCGACCGGCACCAGGTAGACCAGCGGCGCCTAGCCGCGGCCGCCCCGCCGACCGGAGCGGTCCTGACGGGATTTGAACCCGCGACCTCCACCTTGACAGGGTGGCGAGCACTCCGAGCTGCTCTACAGGACCAAGTTGTACTGCTACCGCTACTAACAAACAAACCGCGCAACGCATCCTATGCGCTGCGCGCGCCTGCTGCTAACCGAAGCCAGCCGTACCACGTACCCCCAACGGGATTCGAACCCGCGCCGCCGCCTTGAAAGGGCGGTGTCCTTGGCCGCTAGACGATGGGGGCTCAACGACCAACAGCCGCCTTGCCCGTGGCGCCCGCCGTCGGGGACCGATTCAGCATAGGGGACAGGCAGCCCCGGCGGCAAAGCGGATGCCATGATCGCCGCGAGGGATCCGCCAGACCGAGCCTGCCGAACTGCCCCGTCAGGCTAGCCCTGACGGTTCTTGTTGACCAGATCCTCGGCGATCGAGGTCTTCTGGCCTTCCTCGGGGATCACGATCCATCCCACGATGTACGCGATCACGCCCGCGCCCCCGGTGAACAGGCTCACCAGCGCGACGATCACCCGGAACAGGTTGACGTCGATGCCCGCGTAGTCGGCCAGGCCAGCGCAGACACCAGCGACGATCCGGTTGTCGCGGCGGCGCACGAGCACCTTGCCGCTGCCGTTCGTGTAACTCATAAATACATTATTCCGCACTCCACCCGGTTGTAACGAACCGGGATGCCCCGGGTGTCCCAGCCGCGGTCGCACGCATACGCTGGCCGCAGGAAGACAGAGAGGACCGAGCCATGCCGCGCACCACGGAACCCGTCGGCAGCGACCTGCTGCGGATCGACGACGAGCTGAGCGACGATGAGCGCCTCGTCCGCGACACCGTACGCAAATTCGCGGCCGACCGGATCATGCCGAACGTCGCGGACTGGTTCGAGGCCGGAACCCTCCCCCGCGAGCTGGTCCCCGAGCTCGGCCAGCTCGGCCTGCTCGGGATGCACCTGACGGGTTACGGATGTGCCGGGATGGGGGCCATCGCCTACGGGGTCACCTGCCGGGAGATGGAGGCGGCCGACTCAGGATTGCGCAGCCTGGTATCGGTCCAGGGCTCGCTGGCGATGTTCCCGATCTGGAAATACGGCTCGGAAGAGCAGAAGAACGAATGGCTGCCCCGGATGTCGGCCGGCCAGGCGATCGGCTGCTTCGGGCTGACGGAACCCGACCACGGCAGCGACCCGTCGGGCATGAAGACCCGCGCGACCCACGACGGCTCCGGCTGGATCCTGTCCGGCTCCAAGATGTGGATCACCAACGGGTCGATCGCGGACATCGCCGTGGTGTGGGCCTCCACCGAGCAGGGCATCCGCGGCTTCCTGGTTCCCCGTGGCACGCGCGGCTTCACCACCCGCAACATTCATAAGAAACTATCGCTGCGGGCGTCTGTGACCTCCGAGCTGCATTTCGACGACGTGCGGCTGCCCGGCGACGCCGTCCTGCCCGGCGTGACCGGCCTGAAGGGCCCGCTGTCCTGCCTGTCGGAGGCCCGGTTCGGGATCGTGTGGGGCGTCACGGGCGCGGCCCGGGCGTGCCTGGAGTCCGCGACCGATTACGCCAGGACCCGCGAGCAGTTCGGGCGGAAGATAGGCGGCTTCCAGCTGACCCAGGGCAAGCTCGCCTGGATGCTCGCTGACCTGCAGCGCGCCCAGCTGCTCGCGCTGCACCTCGGGCGGCTCAAGGAAGCCGGGAAGGTCACCCCGGAGCAGATCAGCCTCGGCAAGATGAGCAACGTCCGGACGGCCATCGACATCGCGCGGACGGCGCGGACCATCCTGGGCGCCAACGGCGTCACGCTGGAGTACCCGGTGATCAGGCACGCCAACAACCTGGAGTCCGTGCTGACCTACGAGGGCACCGAGGAGATCCACACCCTCGCTATCGGCCAGGCCCTGACCGGCATCCCGGCCTACCGGTGACGACGCTGGCCTGCCGCAGCCGAGTGCGGCCGAAGGATTAGTTCTAGGTATGGAGAAGTCCGTCATGACCACGGCGAAGACGCTGGCCGCCGTGCTGCGGGACGCGGCCGCGGGCCGGTTTCCGCCCGCCGACGGCGGGATCTCTATCCTGCCGCAGCCATCGCCGGGGGACGCGGGAGTGCTGGGATTCACCGCGCACGCCGTGATCTTCGCCGACGCCGACCCGGGCTGGGTGGCCAGCCAGCTGACGCCCGGGGACCTCGGGGCGCCGCTGAGCTCGGCGTTCCTGCAGGCTCTGTGCGGGGCGACGGACCGGGTCGCGGGCAGCATCGACATGCTCTGCGTCGCCGAGCGGCTGCCCGGTCCGCCGCCGATCGACCTGCATCCCGAGCCCGGTTCCGCGCATCCGAGGATCGAGCGGGCGCTGAGTTACCGTGACGGGGTGCGGGCCTGGCGGGCCGACGGCGGCGTGGTGCTGCTCGGCCAGGGCGTGGCTGGTCGGTGGGAGACCGCGATCGAGGTCGACGCCGGGCGGCGCGAGCGCGGCCTCGGCCGGGCGCTGGCCCGTGCGGCCAGGCATCTCGTGCCCGGCGGCGAACCATTGTGGGCGCAGGTCGCCCCCGCTAACGCGGCCAGCGTTCGGGCATTCCTCGCGGCGGGGTTCACGCCGGTCGGCGCGGAGGTCTTGCTCGCCGGGGCCGGCCGGAGGACGTAACGATTGCTGGTGCCCGCGCGGCATGCGGCGCTGCGAGTGTGCTCAGCGGCGATGCGACCATAGTGGTATGAACGAGGGCGAGCGGGTAATCGACAACCGTAGCGAGTCCCGGTTCGAGCTGGCCACGGGCGGCGCGGTATCCGTTCTGGTCTACCGGCGGCGGGCCGACCGGCTGGTCCTGGTCCATACCGAAGTGCCCGAGTCACTTGGCGGCCGGGGAATCGCCGGGATGCTCGTCCAGGCAGCCGTGCACCGGGCATCCAGCGAGGGCCTGACGGTCGTGCCGCTCTGCCCGTTCGCCCGCAAGTGGCTGGAGCGCCATCCGCAGGCCGCGTCCGGGGTCAGCGTGGACTGGGGCCCGCCGCCCGACGACTGAGCCGACCGGTGACTGTGCCGCCCGGGACTGAGGCGGCTGGCTCAGCCCGTTAGCTGGTCGTGCCGCCGGCGGGCCGCGGCGGCGACCACGGCGGCCTGATCGGCCGCCAGCCGGTGGCATCCGGCGGCCGCGAGCAGGCTGCCCCGGCAGCCCGCGACCATCAGCACGCGAGCCTGGGCCCGCTCGATCCACGTGGCGACCTCGTCCGGATCTGCCGGTCCGCTGCCGGGCTCGCGGCCGCGCTTCCCGGCCAGGGTGAGCAGCGGACGGCCCAGGTCACGGGCGGCCCGCTGCGTCTCCAGGCAGCCGTCGCCGCCCGCGGGATCGATCAGGATCACGGCGTCCGACAGGGACACGCAGGTCCTGGTCCGGTGCCGGAACTCGCGCGAGGCCAGCTCATGCAGGACGGCGCCGCGCAGGGCTCGGCGCCTCGCCGGCGTGATCGGCCCGTCCTCCTGGCGGAATCCGAGCGGGAAGACCAGGTGAACAGGCAGGCTCGCGCTCAGCGCGGCACTCGCCGCGGCAGTATCAACGCCCGTCTGGCCGCCGGTCAGCACGCAGATGCCCGGCCCGCGCAGAAGCGTCGCCCGCAGATCCTGTTCCGCGGGGATCTGGGGCATTCGGCTCGGCGTCGGCGCTCGGGACGTCGGCGTTATCGCGCGCTCAGGTCTGCCGTGGCGGTGACAAAGTAGTCCTCGATCACCGAGATGGTCTCCTCGGAGACCCCGCTGTCCAGGACGAACTGCCGGGGCCCGCCCGCGTTCGCCCTCAGCAGCCGCATGAATCCCAGGATCGTCCGCTCGTCGAGCAGGATCACCTCGCCGCGGTGCGTTTCGTGGTTGGCATACAGCGGGTTCTCCGCGAGCTTCTTGGTGACCCGGCGTGCGTTCCTGTTGCTCTGCACGTAGTCCATGGCGATCTGGCCGTCCGTTACGCCGACCACCCCGAGCAGCAGGGCGGCCATGATGCCGGTCCGGTCTCGTCCCGCCGCGCAGTGGAACAGTGTCGCCACGCCGGTTCGCAGGTCGTCGGCGATGACCTCGAAGGTGCCCTTGACCGCCGGGCGGCCGCCCTCGAGGTTTTTGAGATACACCTTGGCCAGCTCGACCGGGTCGTCGGACGGAAACGGCTCCTGCCCGAGCCGGCCCTCCGCCAGCACCGAGAACCGGTGCCGCGGCACCGGGAACTCCAGGCCGCTCAGCTCGGTCTCGGCCTTCGTTCGCAGGTCGACGATGCCGCCGATGCCTAGCCTGCCGAACAGGACGCTGACGTCCGCCGGGGTGATGCTGTCCAGCGAATCACCGCGGTAGATCAAGCCCGGCTTCGTCTGCCGCCCGTCCCTGGTGCGCAGGCCGCCGAGATCACGGACGTTGTACGC
>JADGPC010000067.1 GCA_017882645.1 Streptosporangiales bacterium
AGGATCTGGATGGCCTGCTCGGTCACCCGGACCGCGGTCTCCCCCGCGACCAGCTTGGACATCGAGCCCTCGGCGCGGGTGAACGGCCGCCCGTTCCTGGCCATCCAGGCGGCCCGCCAGGTCAGCAGCCGGGCCGCGTCCACGGCGGCGTGCATGTCCGCCAGCATGAACGCGATGGCCTGGTTCTGCCCGATCGGCCTGCCGAACTGGACCCGCTGCGTCGCGTATTCGGTGGCGAACTCGGCCGCCGCCCGCGCCACGCCGACGGCCATCGCTCCGACGCCGGGCCGGGACGCCTCGAAGGTCTTCATCGCCGCATGCTCGCCGCTGCTGCGGCCCTCGGCGATCCTGGCCAGCCGCTCGTCGAGCCGGTCCTTGCCGCCGACCAGGCAACGGCCGGGCACCCGGACCGAGTCGAGCACGACTTCGGCGGTGTGCGAGGCCCGGACCCCGTGCTTGCGGATCTTCTGGCCCTGGGACAGGCCGGCGGTGCCAGGCGGCACGATGAAGCTGGCCTGACCGCGGCTGCCCAGCGCCGGATCGACCGAGGCGACCACCACGTGCACGTCGGCGATGCCGCCGTTGGTCGCCCAGGTCTTGGTCCCGTTGAGCACCCACTCGTCGGTCGCCTGGTCATAGACCGCGCTGGTCCTGATCGCCCCGACGTCGCTGCCCGCGTCGGGCTCGGATGAGCAGAACGCGCCGAGCCTGATATCGCCCGGGCTGCCGAAGATCTGCGGCAGCCACTCGCCGACCTGCTCGCTGGTGCCGTTGCTGGCCACCGCGATGGCGGCCAGCCCGCTGCCGACCAGCGACAGGGCGATCCCCGCGTCACCCCAGAACAGTTCCTCGAACGCGACCAGCGTGCCCAGGCCGCTCGGCTCCAGCCACTGCTGAGCGAAGAAGTCCAGCGAGTACAGCCCGATCTTGGCCGCCTCCTCGAGGATCGGCCACGGGGTCTCTTCGCGTTCATCCCACTCCGCCCCGGCGGGCCTGATCACTTTCTCAGCGAACTCGTGCAGCCAGTCACGCATCTCGCGGACGTCCGCCGTCAGGTCCAGGCTGAAACTGCTGCCGGCATCGCTGCTCATGCTGCTCCTGTCGGTCCAGGCAGTCCGGGGCAAGTTACTCAAGAGTAAATGGACCAATATCGGCCCCGCCAGGCGCGGCCCTGGAACCCGCCGCCGGCCAGTCCCCGATATCGGCCTAATGTCTACTGCCATGGACTACAGCGGCTACGATCGCCTGCTCTTCGAGCGCCGTCCCGACGGCGTCCTGCTGATCACCATGAACCGGCCTGAGGTGTACAACGCCGCCGACGAGGCGATGCACAAGCAGCTGGCCACGGTCTGGACCGACATCTCGCGGGACGAGCAGACCCGGGCCGTGGTGATCACCGGCGCCGGCCGGGCCTTCTCGGCAGGCGGCGACCTGGCCATGGTGGCCCGCCAGGCCGGCGACTACCAGCGGGTGGCGAGCATGCTCGGCGAGATGAGCGACCTGGTCTACAACTTGATTAACTGCGAGAAGCCCGTCATATCGGCGATCAACGGGGTAGCGGTCGGCGCCGGCCTGGTGGTGGCGCTGCTGGCCGACATCAGCGTGTGCGCGCAGGACGCCCGCCTCGGCGATGGCCATGTCCGGCTGGGCGTCGCGGCCGGTGACCACGCGGCGATCGTCTGGCCGCTGTTGTGCGGCATGGCCAAAGCCCGCTACTACCTGATGACCGGCGAGATGGTCACCGGCCAGGAAGCCGAGCGGATAGGCCTGGTCAGCAAGGCACTGCCGCGCGAGGAGGTACTGGCGGAGGCGCTGCGCATCGCGGGCGTCCTGGCCACCGGGTCACAGCTGGCGATCAGGTGGACCAAGAAGGCCCTGAACAACTGGCTCAGGACCGCGGGGCCGGCCTTTGACGCCTCGGCCGCCTACGAGATGCTCAGCTTCATGGGCGAGGATGTCCGCGAGGGTGCCGCCGCGCTGCGGGAAAAGCGGCCGCCGCGGTTCCCGTCCGCAGCCAGCCCGTCGGCGGACAGTCCGACCACGGCCAGCCCATCCGCGGACCGCCCGGCCGGCTAGCCCGCCGGGCTGGCGCCCGCGGCCCGTTACTCCTGCTCGTGCCGGTCCAGGAACGCGTAGACCTCTGCCTCGTCCACGCCGGGGAAGCTCCCGGTGGGCAGCGTCGCCGACAGGATGTGCGAGTGGGCCCGCGCCGACGGCCAGGCCATCCCCTCCCACCGGGCGGCCAGCCCGGCGGGCGGCCGCTGGCAGCAGTCCCCATCCGGGCACGCTGAGGTAACCCGCTTGGTCGTCTCCCGGCCGCGGAACCAAGGCGAGTGCTCATACGGCACGCCCAGCGTGATCGCCGAGCCGCGCTCCCGGCCCGGATCGACGAATGCGACGCACCAGTAGGTGCCCGATGGCGTGTCGGAGTACTGATAATGCGGGCTGTACCGGTCATTGGCGTAGAACACCTGGCGCCCTGACCACTCCCGGCACATCCGCTGCCCCTCGATCGCGCCGGCCGTGTCTGAGGGAAACACCACGCCGTCGTTCTCGTAAGCCTTATAGATCGTGCCGCTCTCGTCGTTCTTCACGAAATGGCAGGGCAGGCCAAGGTGATGGGTGGCCAGATTGGTGAACCGGTGCGCGGCCATCTCATACGACACCGAGAAAACGTCACGCAGGTCCTCGACGGACAGGTCGCGCGCCGTCATCGCCTCGCGCAGAAAGGTAGTGGCGGGCCGTTCGGGCACCAGCACGGCCGCGGCGAAGTAGTTCGCCTCCACCCGCTGGCGCAGGAAGTCGGCGAAGTCGGCCGGCGCCGAGTGCCCGAGCACGAAATGGCCGAGGGTCTGCAGCAGGATGGTCCGCGGCGTATGCATGCCCATGGATTCCTGTTTCAGGTAAATCCGGCCGTTGCGCAGGTCGGTCACGGACCGCGCGGACCTGGGAAGATCACGAGCATATTTAACGGAGAACCCGTGCTGACTCACCACCGAGAGCAGCATCCCCTGGGACAGGGCTCCCCCCGTGTACCCGGCACCGGTCAGTGCGGCCGTCGCGACCTGCTCGATATGCGCGAAGTAGTTGCCCCGCTCGCGCATCATCGCCCGCAGGTCCGCGTTGGCCGCCCGGGCCTCCTCCGGCGTCGCCGTGGGCTTGGCCCGCTGCTTGCGCAGCTCGGTGTAGAGACCGACGACATGCTCGATGACGTCGTTCGGCACCCGCGCGCCGACCCGTAGATGGGGCAGGCCGAGGTCATGGTAGACCGGGTCGCGCTGGGCCTCCTCCAGGGCGATCTCCAGCTGGGCACGCCGACTGGGCGGCTGCCGACGCAGCAGCTCGTCGGTGGACACCGAAAGCGCGCTGGCCAGCGCCTCGATCAAGGACAGCTTCGGCTCCCGGCGGCCGTTCTCGATCAGCGAGAGCACCGAAGGAGCGCGGCCGACCTTCGCACCGAGCTCAGCCAGGGTCAGGCCCCTGGCCCGGCGAACATGCCGGACGCGCTGCCCGAACAGACAGAGGTCTAGACCTACGGTTTCAGCCAAAGATGCTGGATCTTTGCTCGTGAAGACTGTCACTTCTTCATCATAGACGAAGATCGGCTGAAGTTCAGGACCTTAGCCCCTAGTGCTGTCGTGGTTTCTCCCGCAAACTCGCAGTAACGACCCGGGAGGTTCCAGTGAACGATCGTCGCCTTGAGGCCGCTTCAGCGAGCAAGCCGTCCAGCACCGCCGGGGTCAACGGCCACCACGGTGCCGCGAAGTTCGACGAGCAGGCAGCGCAATTGCAGCGGCAATGGGACAGCGATCCGCGCTGGGCAGGGCTCGAACGAACGTACTCGGCAGCCGATGTCATCCGGCTGCGCGGCTCGATACAGGAAGAGCACACGCTCGCGCGGATTGGCGCGGAGCGGCTCTGGTCCATGCTGCGCGAAGACGGCTACGTGAATACGCTCGGCGCGCTCACCGGCAACCAGGCGGTACAGCAGGTGAAGGCCGGCCTGCGGGCCATCTACCTGTCCGGCTGGCAGGTCGCCGCCGACGCCAACCTGGCTGGCCAGACCTACCCGGATCAGAGCCTTTACCCAGCCAACTCGGTGCCGCAGGTGGTCCGCCGGATCAACAACGCGCTGCTGCGCGCGGACCAGATCAGCTGGTCGGAGTCGGCGGGCAAACCGGGCAAGCAGCCGTACTGGCTGGCGCCGATCGTCGCCGACGCCGAGGCCGGCTTCGGCGGCGTGCTGAATGCCTTTGAGCTGATGAAGGCCATGATCGCGGCCGGCGCGTCGGGTGTGCACTGGGAGGACCAGCTGGCATCCGAGAAGAAGTGCGGTCACCTGGGCGGCAAGGTCCTCATCCCGACCGGCCAGCACATCCGGACGCTGAACGCGGCCCGGCTGGCCGCCGACGTCTGCGGGGTGTCCACGCTAGTCGTGGCCCGCACCGACGCCCAGGCCGCCACCCTGATCACCAGCGACGTCGACGAGCGGGATCAGCAATTCGTGACCGGCGAGCGGACCGGAGAGGGCTTCTACAAGGTCCGCAACGGCATCGACCCCTGCATCGCCCGCGGGCTCGCCTACGCGCCGTACTCCGACCTGCTCTGGATGGAGACATCCAAGCCGGATCTGCAGGTGGCCAGGGAGTTCGCCGAGGCGATCAAGGACGTCTACCCGGACCAGATGCTCGCTTACAACTGCTCGCCATCCTTCAACTGGCGTGCCCACCTCGACGAGGGGACGATCGAGAAGTTCCAGCGCGAGCTGGGCGAAATGGGATACAAGTTCCAGTTCATCACCCTGGCCGGATTCCACGCGCTCAACCAGTCGATGTTCGACCTGGCCCGCGGCTATGCGGCCGAGGGCATGCCGGCGTATGTCAGGCTGCAGGACGCCGAATTCGCCGCCGAGGCTGACGGCTACACGGCCACCAGGCACCAGCGCGAAGTCGGCACCGGTTACTTCGACCTGGTGACCTCGGCGATCAGCCCGGACTCCTCGACCACCGCACTGACCGGCTCCACCGAGAGCGAGCAGTTCACCTCGGCTCACTGAGGTTAGCTGGCCCTGAGGTTAGCTGGCCCTGAGTCAGTCCGAGATGGCCCGGCCGGCTGACCCGGCCGAGCCGTTTCGTGGCCCGTGTTCAGGGCTCCGTTCGGCACCAGGGCTAGCTTCGGTGCCGCACCCCGCCCAGGCGGACCCGGAGCCTGTTGACC
>JADGPC010000436.1 GCA_017882645.1 Streptosporangiales bacterium
CGCCGCGATCCTGCTGATCGGGGCGATCGCGGTCAGCCGGGGCGGCCTGACCATCGGCGGCCTCGTCGCGTTCGTCGCGCTGGTGCTGCAGCTCGTCTGGCCGATCGAGGCGATGGGCTACATCCTGTCGCTCGGCCAGGAAGGGGCGACCGCTGCACAGCGGGTCTACGAGATCCTGGACACGGCGCCGACCATCGCCAGCCCTGCGTCCCGGTCCGCCGTGACAGCGCCCGCGGTCCCGTGGCCGCGGCGGCCGGGTCGCGAATCGGGCAGGCTCGTTCTCGACCATGTCGAGTTCCGCTATCCGGGCGCAGCGACCCCGGTGCTGCGGGACGTCTGTCTCGAGCTGGCCCCGGGCGAGACGGTCGCGCTGGTCGGCGGGACCGGCTCGGGCAAGACCACCCTGCTGTACCTGATCGCCAGGCTCGCCGACGCGACCAGCGGATCGATCACGCTGGACGGCACGGACATCACGCAGCTGCCGCTGACCGCGCTGCGCACGCTCGTCGCCTGCGCGTTCGAGGACCCGACGCTCTTCTCGGTCAGCGTCAGGGAGAACGTGGCCCTGGGCGTGCCCGACGCCTCCGACGAGTCGGTCAGGGCGGCGCTGGCGGCCGCGCAGGCCGGCTTCGTGGACGACCTGCCCTGGGGCCTGGACACCAGGATCGGCGAGCAGGGCATGTCCCTGTCCGGCGGCCAGCGGCAGCGGATCGCGCTCGCGCGGGCGATCCTGGCCGGGCCGTCCGTGCTGCTGCTTGACGACCCGCTGTCCGCACTGGACGTGCACACCGAGGCCAAGGTGACGGCCGCGCTCGGCCAGGTGCTGGCCAGCTCGACCGCGCTAGTAGTCGCGCACCGGCCGTCGACGGTCGCGCTGGCCGACCGGGTGGCCGTGCTGGACCACGGCGAGATCACGGCCATCGGCAGCCATCATGAGCTGCTCGAGAGCAACAGCCGCTACCAGTTCCTGATGAGCACGGACGCCGAGACCGGGGCCATGCGATGAGCCAGCAGGCGACCCAGGCGTGGCGCGGCATCGGCACCGAGGAGGCCGACGAGGTCTCCAAGGGCCTGTCGCTGCTGCTCCGCCGCCGCAGCCGGGCCCTCCTTGCCGACCTGCTCAGGCCGCACCGCCGGCAGGTCGTCATCATCGGCCTGCTGGTCCTGGCCGCCAACCTGGCCGGGCTGGCCGGACCCTGGCTGATCGGGATCGGCGTGGACCGGGTGCCCGCGCTGATCAGCACCCGCGACGTCGTGCCGATTATCGTCGTGGTCGCCGAGTTCTGCGTTGCGATTGCCATCCAGGCCGCGGCGACAGCGGCCTTCATCTCGCTGCTCGGCAAGATGGGCGGCCAGGTGGTGCGCGAGCTGCGGGCCCGGGTCTTCAGTCACTTCCAGTGGCTGTCGGTCGCCTTCCACGAGCACTACACGTCGGGCAAGGTGATCTCCCGCCAGGTCTCCGACATGGACGCGCTGTCCGAGCTCTTCGATGAGGGCCTGGACTCGCTGCTGAATGCCGGGTTCTCGCTGCTCTTCGTCGGCACCGCGATGCTGCTGCTCGACTGGCCGCTCGCCCTCGCGGTGATGGCCGGCTTCATCCCGCTGGCCTGGCTCAGCGCCTGGTTCCAGCGTGAGTCCACGGTGGCCTACCGGCGAACCAGGGAGACCATCGCGCTGGTCATTGTTCAATTCGTCGAGACCTTCAACGGAATCCGGGCAGTCCAGGCTTTCCGCCGGGAGCCGCGGAACGACGAGATCTTCGCCGAGCTCAACCAGGGCTATGCCGACGCATCGCTGAAGTCGATGCGCCTGGTCGCGCTCTACTTCCCCGGCGTCACGCTGATCGGCAACCTCGCCGTCGGCGCGGTCCTGCTCTACGGCGGCGTGCGGGTGATCGGCCATGCCATGCCGGTCGGCGTGCTGGTCACGTTCCTGCTCTACCTGCGGCGGTTCTTCGAGCCGCTGCAGGACGTGTCGCAGTTCTACAGCACCTTCCAGTCGGCCGCCGCGGCGCTGGAGAAGCTGTCCGGGGTTCTCCATGAGGCACCCTCGGTCCCCGAGCCGCGGGCTCCCGTCCCGGTCCCGCGCCGACCAGCGGGCGCCAGTCCCGGCCGGAAGCTGGAACTCTCCTCGGTGCGATTCGGCTACCGGGACTCCGTGGTGCTGCCCGGACTGGACCTGACCATCCCGGCCGGCCAGACGGTGGCCCTGGTCGGCGCCACCGGGGCGGGCAAGACAACGATCGCCAGGCTGCTCGCCCGGTTCTACGATCCCGACGAGGGCCAGGCGCTGCTGGACGGGGTCGACCTGCGCGGCGTCGCCGACACCGACCTGCGCCGCGAGGTCATCCTGATCACCCAGGAGAACTTCCTGTTCAGCGCATCCATCGCCGAGAACATCGGGCTCGGCAGGCCGGAAGCCTCGCGGGCCGAGATCGAGGGGGCGGCCGCCGCCGTCGGGGCTGGCGACTTCATCGCCGCCCTGCCGGAAGGTTTCGACACCGGCGTGGGAAAGCGCGGCGGGCGGCTGTCGGCCGGCCAGCGGCAGCTGATCTCGTTCGCGCGGGCGTTCCTGGCCGCACCGAGCGTGCTGATCCTGGACGAGGCCACCTCGCTGCTCGACCTGCCCGGCGAGCGGGTCGTCCAGCAGGCGCTGCAGACGGTACTGGCCGGGCGCACGGCCGTGATCATCGCGCACCGGCTGTCCACGGTACGGATCGCGGACCGGGTCCTGGTTCTCGACCACGGCGAGCTGATCGAGGACGGCTCCCCCGCGGACCTGCTCGCCAGCGGCGGCGAGTACTCCGATCTGCACCGGAGCTGGCTGGCCAGCCTCGCCTGAGCCCAGCCGTTCGGCATGGACTAGCCCTGCCTTCGGCATGAACTAGCACCGCCTTCGGCACGAACGAGCACCGCCTTCGGCACGGCCTAGCGCCGCACCGGGCTAGTGCGGAGCGCGGCGGCTCCAGGTCCGATAAGCTGGCCGGCGTGATTGCGGGACGTAAGCAGGCTAGCGAGGACGCGCAGGCTAAATACCTGGCGGATGTCGCGCTTGCCGCGAATTTCGATGAACTCCTCACCGACGCGCAGGCGGTGGAGAAGCAGTTCCGGGCGGCTCAGGCACGGATGGCGCCGCTCGCCGAGCAGTACTGGCTGGCGAAGAAGCTTGACGCGGCGCTCACTGACGTGATGCGCGCCGCGTACGCGGCGGTACGGGCCGAGATCGGTCCGCACGGCTACGACGACCGGATCTTCAAGCGCAAGGCCATGGCGACCCCGGTTGTACATGCGCTGAACACCGAGGCAGAACGGCTGCTGACGCTGCGGGAGACGCACCGTCTGACCGGCATTCCGCCCCGGCCGGAGGTGGTCGGCCTGCCGCCGGAACGCCTGGCGGCCCACGGCACGCACTGACCGGGCCGGTCCGCCATACGAATATTCTTGAATCATGGGACTTCCGTGGGCCGGGCCCGGCGTTATTACGGGTAGTGACCCGGTACAGCCGGACCGCGCGGCGCCGGGAATCACGAGGAAAGCTACAAACAATGTGTCTGAATACCAGCACAATGTGCCATGTCGTCACAGAGTGATTACTGGCAGATTAGATTGTGATGAAGACCACACCCCCACCACTGACCAGGAGGCGCACGGATGTGCCCGCACTCGCCCCCGTGCCCGAGCGCTAGCGACCCGGACCACGAAGCGGCTCGGACCCTTATCAGCCACCCCGAGCAGGGCTGGAGCTTGCTCTGCAACGGCATCGTTGTCTTCGAGGACACCGGTGAACTCCTCCCCGACGGCGACGCCATCGCCCCCCATCGCCCAACTGACCTGATTACCCGGCCGGTGTCGGCCCCGACTGCCCGGCCGGTTTCGGCCTCGCCAGCCGCCTGACCTGAAGACTGTCAGGCCGTTCTCGCGGCGACGGCGGCCATCGCCGCCCGCCGACGACGTTCTCCCCGGGGGATCACAGCACCACCTGAACGGCTCTCTTTCGGCTGCCGGTCAGATTGCAGACAGGCCGGCTCGCTGAGCCACGTCGCGAAGCCATGAGTCAATCGCGGCCGCTATGACCTCCGGATGGCGAGACAGCGCATGGGTCTCTCCTGGCAGCAGCACGAGCCGGTCCGCGTCAGCCGGATCGGGAACCCCGAACGGATCACGGCCGCCGCTGATGACCAGGACGGGGACGCCCGCGGCGCGCAACTCGGCCGCGCGCGACCGCTCGGGCTCTCCGGCCTGGCCCGGCGGATGCAGCGGGAAAGCGAGCGCGACCACCGCGGCCGCCCCGGCTGCCTGCGCGGTCCGGCAGGCCAGCCTGGCGCCGTTGCTGCGGCCGCCCTGCACCAGCGGCAGCTCGGAATAGTCGCGGCGCAGGGCGCTGATGATCTCCAGCCAGGCCGCGTCCTGCCGGTCCGGTGAGCCAGGCGCCCTGGCGCCCCTGACCCGGTAAGGCTGCGTCACCAGGGCCACCGCGGCGCCGGCTTCAAGCCCCGCCCGCCGGGCGGCGAATATGTCCTTGGTAGCGACCCCGCCGCCGGCGCCATGCGTCAGCACCAGCAGGAACCGCGGCGCCGCTGGTGCCTCGACCTCGGCGCGCGCCGGGCCGGCGCCGGTCAGAATCTCCATTGCACGAGGCTACGTCCTTTATCCGCGTTGGTGCCGCGGCTGCGAGCCGGTCGAGCGTTACTGTGCTGAGTGTGGCCGAGGACATCGCACCGCTCTGGGCTGACCAGGAGTTCCTGCGAGAGGTCCAGTATGCGAGCAATGGCAACCTGGGCGCGACCACACCGCCGAGCTGCGGCTGCCCGATCCCGATCCCGGTCCGGTCGCGGACTACCTCCGCAGCATGACCATCGCGCAGCACCTGCCGGATCGGGAGCGGCTCGTCCGCGCCGTGACCGGCCGCCTGGAGTTCGGCGGCGCCGGGTTCTTCCGGGTCACAACCCACTGCGGCACCCTGACCTGCCGCTGAAGCACGTCGCAACCTCACCCCGGCACACGCCGTCCTAGAGGCAGGACAGCTCGCGGACCAGCATTGATCCGGCGGGCGCTGCCGCTCGGCGGGAGGCAGGCGACATGGGGCGACAGGCATCGGGAATCCTCGCGGCGGCAGCACTCGTCGTGACCGCCTGCGGCGGCGGGGCGGCCCAGGGACCTTCCCGGGTCGCCGCGGGCGTCTGCCCGGCGATGACTTCGGCACGGTGGTAGTCAGGGACACCTCAAGCCGCGCCTGCACGCTCACCGGCCCGGTCCGGGTGACCAGACTCGATGCGGCCGGTCACCCCGTCACCCGCACCGTCAGCTTCCCGCTGGCGGGCGTGGCGGTACTCAGCGCGGGTTCCGGCCCGGTCACCCGGACCGGCCGGGCAGGAGCCTCCGGCGGCGTGAAGCCTGGCGAGCTGACGGGCGCGCTCAGGCTGGAGGCCGAGTACCGGGACGGGCCGGCGAACGCCGGCCGCGGACTCTGCACTCCGCTCTGGGTGGTTCCGGCCACCTGGCGGCTAGCGTTCCCCGGCGGCCGGACGCTCACCGTCGCCAACACCGACCCGGGCGATCCCGCCAGGCTCGTCCCGTCCGGTGGTTTCGTCACCTGCCGCGGCCGGCTCGGCCGAGTCGGGCCGGCGACGGTCGCCTGGCCGTGACCTCCGGCCGGGCGACCGTCGCCATCGGCCAGTACCCCCCCGGCCGGGCTCGGCGGCCCGCCCGCGGTTACAACAGCAGTGGGCCACCGCTGGTGCAACAGCAACAGCGGTGGCCCGTCGCCGTTGCTGCGCCCGCTCGCGGCGGCTCAGATGATCGCGATCGGGTTGACCGGGGAGCCGGTTGAGGTGGGCAGCCGCAGCGGTGCGATCACGCACAGGAAGGCCCACCGGCCGCCGTCCAGGCACAGCGGAAGCAGGTCCTCGAACTGCAGGTAGTCGAGCAGGTGCAGGCCAAGCGCGTTGATCGCGAGGACGTGGACGGGGAAGTCCACGCCCTGAACCGCGCTGGACGCCGTATCGCTGTTCCCGTCGCTGCCGAGGACCGCGATCTGCCGCTCGGCCAGCAGCGGCATCGCGGTGGGATGCAGTCCCGCGCGAGCGGCCGCAGCGTCCCATGGTCCCTGCTCGTCCCGGCGCCGACGGTGCCCCACGCGGACGAACAGCAGGTCACCGCGGCCGAACCGGACCTGCTGACGCTGCTCGGCCGCGAGCAGGTCGCCGGCCGTGACGTAGTCGCCAGGTTCCAGCCACGGCGCGCCGCGGACCGCGGGAATGTCGAGCAGTACGCCTCGCCCGGCGATCCCGTGCCGGGCGATGTCGATCGACAGGCTGCCAGCGCCATTCTCGGTGACCTGGTCAGCGGGCACGTCGTTGTAGAGCGAGCGGTCGAACATGACGTGGCACAGGGCATCGATGTGGCTATCCGCGTTGCCGTGCACGTTCATCGCGATCCGGTCGGTCGCGAAGGACAACCCGGACGGGTCGGCCGTCGCCGCCGTCGCGGTCATCTGGTGCACCGCGGGATGCGGATTGTCAGCGGCCATCCGGTTCTCCACCGGCGCCGCCAGCGACACGGATCTGCCCAGCCGCACCTCGCCGAGGGCGGCCAGCACGTCAGCAGGCGTCAGGTAGTTCAGCGCGCCGCGCCGGTCAGCCGCATCCCAGGGCAGCTGGCTGCGCAGATGCTGGTGCAGCGCCCGGAACTCGGCCTCGGACATCGTCGGCTGCGGGCCGGCTCCTGATCCGGCGTCACCTTCTTCGGCATTCATCTGTTCAGTCTCCGCGTTCGGCGGGCCGGCGGTCATCATCCGGCGCGGGTGGGGCACTCTGGACGGGCCGACCAAACGGATCCCGGACCAGAAAGGGGACCGATGCACCGCGATCGTCTCGTCGTCGTCAGCTACCCGGCAGACGAGGATTACGCCAGGATTAACGCCGAAGTACTGCAGGCCGATGCCGAGGTCGCTTTCCTGCGCCAGATCCCCGAGTCCGACCAGCTTGCTCTCCTGGCCCGGGCCGAGGCGCTGATCGGCTGGAACCTGCGCCGGGAGCTGCCCGCCGGAGCGCTGGAACAGGCGCCTGGACTGCGCTTCGTGCAGCTCCTGTCGGCCGGCGCCGACAGCGTCGACTTCAGTGCCATTCCCGAACGGCTGACCCTGGCCGGCAACGTCGGCGCCTACGCCAAGCCGATGGCCGAGCACGTCATGGCGATGACGCTGGCCCTGGCCAAGCGCCTGCCGCAGCGGCACGCCGCCCTGGCCAGGGGCGAGTTCAACCAGTCGGACCCGGTGCTGACACTCGACGGCGCGGTCTGCGCCATTCTGGGCTTCGGCGGCATCGGCACCGCGACGGCCGCGCTGATGCGAGCGTTCGGAGCGCGGATCCATGCCGTGAATACGTCCGGCCGAACCAGCGAGCCCGTCGAGTACATCGGCACGCTCGACGATCTCGATGAAGTGCTCGCGACCGCGGATGTCCTGGTCGTCTCGCTGCCGCTGACCCACCGCACCAGCGGCCTGATCGGCGCTAGGCAGCTGGCGCTGATGAAGCCGGCCGCCATTCTGGTCAACGTAGCCAGGGGGGCGATCATCGACGAGCAGGCCCTGTACCAGCATCTGCTCGTGAGCCCGGAGTTCGGCGCCGGTATCGACGCCTGGTGGCACGAGCCCCGCTCGGGCTCCGGGTTCCGCACGGATTTCCCGTTCTTCGACCTGCCCAACGTGCTCGGCTCGCCGCACAATTCCGGCATCGTGCCCGGGGTCCTGCTCTCGGCCGCCGCCCGGGCGGCCGAGAATGTCCGCCGTTACCTGCACGGCGGCCCGGTCACCGGCGTGATGCGCCGTGCGGACTACCTCTGAGCCATCCGGCCCGGCTAAGTACGGCAACCACTGACCGGCGTAGCGGGCTGACTGCTAGCTTGGCGGCTCCCGGGGAACCGGGCCGGCGCCAGGACCGGATCGGTCCGCGCATCCATCATCATCTTCGCGGATGAATACGCGCATCCATCCGATCCCGTGCCCGACCCGAGCGCACCAGCCCCGGCTGGGTGCACAGCAGAGGACTACTGGGAGCACGCTGATCAGGCGCGACCCGGTAGTCGCCGTGATCTGCCAGTACAACGTCAGCCGCTCGCCAGCCGGGCTGGCGCGCGTTCCGAGGGTCGTCCTGCCCGGCACGGCAGCAGCGGGGCTGGCCGCGCTGATCGACGACCTGCCGCCGGTCCAGCTGTGGCCGACTGGCTGCGGAGCCGATTCTGGCCGTTACTCCCAGCTCATCCGCTTCGCTTACGCGGCGGGACCAGCCCGGTCCGCCGTTGTCACCTCTCCGGGCTGCCCAGCGATGGAAATCACGGTCGGCGACCGGTTCGCTGTCCCATCCGTCATCGTGGCCGAAGCCCTGACCGGTTACGCGGCCGGAGGCTGGGGCAATCGGGGCCCGCGCACGCCGGACCTGGCCGGGCTGAGCCTCGCGGCCGCCGAGGCCGCGGCCAGGCGGCCGCGGCCAGGCGGGCGCGGGCTGAGCGTCAGCCTGGCGGGCGTCGTGACCGACAACCGGGTTCCGTTCGGCACGGTGATCTTCCAGGCCCTGCCGCCAGGCACCCGCACCCGCCTGCGCAACGGTCCCCAGGTCCAGGTCGTCGTCGCCGCCCGCCGCGCCCCGGCCTGCACGGCACGCCAGCTGAGGCTGGCCTACCGAGGCGACGCCGCCACCAGAGGCAGCGACTTCGGCTCGATCGTCATCCGCGACATCGGCGCGGCTCCGTGCACCCTGACCGGCCTGTTCAGGATCCAGGACAGCAGCGCTGCAGGCCATCCGGTGATGAACGCCTTCCGCAGCCGCCTGCCCGCCACCGTGACGCTCAGCCCGAACGCCGCTGCTGTCCCCGAGAACCCCCCGTCTGCGAACGTCATCCCGCCGCCACCCGCCGAGCTAGCCGGCGCGATCTGGCTGTACGCGGAATACCGCATCACTCCGGACAGCGCGGTGAGCACGCTCTGCATACCGCACTGGGTCAGGCCGGCTGCCTGGCGAGTCACGCTTCCCGGCAGCCTGTCCTTTACCGTGCCCAACGCCGACCCTGGCGGCCCGAACCCGGTCGTCCCGTCCGGCGGCTTCGTGACCTGTGACGGTCACCTGGACGATGCCAGCCTGATCTACGACGGCCAGCCCCTGAGCTGACTAGCTCAGAATCTTCGCCAGGAACTGGCCGGTATAACTCGCCTCGACCTTGGCGACCTTCTCCGGCGTGCCGGTCGCGATAACCTTCCCGCCGCGCGACCCGCCTTCCGGCCCGAGGTCGATGACGTAGTCGGCCGTTTTTATCACATCGAGGTTGTGCTCGATGACGACCAGCGAGTGCCCCGCTTCGAGCAGCTTGCGGAAGGCCGTCAGGAGCTTGGCGATGTCATCGAAGTGCAGGCCGGTCGTCGGCTCGTC
>JADGPC010000437.1 GCA_017882645.1 Streptosporangiales bacterium
CGGCAGACCCCTCGCACGGCGTTTATCCCGCCAACTCCCCCAGGGCCGGAAGGCAGCAAGGGTACGCGGGCTCTGGCGGGTGTGCGAGGGGTCCCTTCCCCTCCCCGGCGAGGATGAGGTCATGGCAGGCGACATATCCAGATCGGGCGGCAGCACGGGCGATCGGGATCACCGCCCCGAGGCTCCGCAGGCTCCGCTGGCCCTCTACCGTCGCTACCGGCCAGCGACGTTCGCCGAGGTCAAGGGCCAGGACCACGTCACGGAGCCGCTCCGGCAGGCGCTGCGCAGCGGCCGGGTGAACCACGCCTATCTCTTCAGCGGCCCGCGCGGCTGCGGCAAGACGTCGAGCGCCCGGATCCTGGCCCGGTCGCTGAACTGCGAGGAAGGTCCCACGCCGGATCCGTGCGGCAAGTGCGATTCGTGCGTGGCGCTGGCCCCGTCCGGTCCGGGCAGCATTGATGTCATCGAGATCGACGCGGCGTCACACGGCGGCATCGACGATGCCAGGGACCTGCGCGAGCGCGCTTTCTACTCGCCGGTCGCGGCGCGCTTCAAGATCTACATCATTGACGAGGCGCACATGGTCACCGGCGCCGGCTTCAATGCCCTGCTGAAGCTGGTCGAGGAACCGCCGCCGCACCTGAAGTTCGTCTTCGCCACGACCGAGCCCGAGAAGGTCATCCCGACGATCAGGTCGAGGACGCACCACTATCCGTTCCGCCTGGTGCCCCCCGCCATCCTGCGCGAACTGCTGGAGGAGATCCTCGCGGCCGAGGGGGTCAGTTACGAGCCGGCCGTGCTGCCCGTCGTTATCCGGGCCGGCGCCGGCTCGGTGCGGGACTCGCTGTCGGTGCTCGACCAGCTCATGGCCGGCGCGGACGAGTCCGGGCTGCGCTATGACCGGGCGATCGCGCTGCTCGGCTACACCGACGGCGCGCTGCTCGACGAGATGGCCGAGGCATTCGCGGCGGGCGACGGTGCTGCGGTTTTCCTGGCCATCGACCATGTCGTCGAGGCGGGGCACGATCCGCGCCGGTTCGCAATGGACCTCCTGGACCGGCTGCGCGACCTGATCGTGCTGGCCGCGGTGCCGGACGCGGGGACCTCGGGCCTGCTCGACGCGCCCGAGGACCAGCTCGACCGGATGCGCAAGCAGGCCGCCGGGTTCGGCCAGGAACGGCTGGCCAGGGCCGCCGAGACGATCAGCACCGGGCTGGTCGAGATGCGCGGGGCCACGTCGCCCCGGCTGCTGCTCGAGCTGATGTGCGCCCAGGTCCTGCTGCCTGCCGGGGCGCCCGCAGCCGCGCCCGCCCCGGCCCAGCCGGCCGAGTGGTCAGGCTCAGCGGACCTCGCCGCGAGGGTCGAGCGGCTGGAACGCCAGCTAGCCGCCGGGGGCAGCCAGGTCAGCAGCACGGCGGGCCGGCGTCAGGCGCCGTCCGCTGACCGTGACCCGGTCGCGGCCGGCCAGGCCGCCGCGGCGGCCCAGCGTCCTGCAGCGAGCCCGGGCACCGGGACCGGCCAGCGTCCTGCAGCGAGCCCGGACACCGGGACCGGCCAGCGGCCGGCATCCGGTTCGGGCCCGGGGCAGGGCCAGCGACCCGGCGATTCCGGCAGCGGGACGAGCCCGGACCCGCGCCGAGGCGCCGGGCAGCCTGCTGCTGGCGAGCGCATCCAGCCGCAGGGCGGCCAGGGCTCGCCGGCCACGCTTGATACCGAGACGCTGCGCGGCCGGTGGACGGACGTGCTCGACGCGGTCCGCGAGGTGCGTAAGACGGCCTGGATCCTGCTGAGCAGCTATGCCCGTATCGAGGCTGTCGAGGGCACTGTCCTGACCATTGCCTTCGATACGGAAGGCAATGCCAAGGGCTTCGCGAGCAGCGGCAGCGACAGCTACCTCGCCGACGTGCTGAACGCCATGTTCGGCGTTCAGCTGGTGATCAGGACGATCGTCGGGCCCGCCATCGGCAGGAGCGTGGCCCGGGTGGTGCCAGCGTCTCCCGACGGCAGCCAGGGCGGCGGTGACGGCGGCGCCGGGGGTCAGGCCGGCGGAGCGCGACGAGGAACCGGGCCCGGCGCCGACGCCGCTGCGTACCGCGCGGCGCCATCCGGCGCGACAGCCAGCGACTCTGACGGCCGCAGCCCGCACGGCAGCGACTCGGGCGGCCGGGACTCGGGCGGCCGGGAATCCTCGCGCGCTGAGGGGTCGCCCCGCAGTCAGCGCGGCGGTGCAAGGGACGAGGCCGGGCCGTCCGGAACAGCTGGAGCCGAAAGCGCCACGGCCGGAAGCGCCACGGCCGGAAGCAGCCGGGCCGTAAGCGGCGGGACCGGCAGCGCCGGAGCCGACGACGCCCCGGGTCGCGGACGCAACGAGCGAGCCGGCCCTGACGGCGCGCCCGGCAGTTCGCCGGCCGCCGCCTACGGTCACGGCGGACCACCGGCCTCGGGCCAGGCTCACCGCGCTGCTGGCCGAGGCTCCGGTAGCCGGGGGCCGGCCGCCGCGGCCGCGCCGTCCGCGGATCCTGTCCTGGCGGACGATCCCAGGCCGCTGACCGATCCCACGCCTCCCAGCCCGGGTGACAACCTGACCGGCGAAGACTTGATCATGCGGGAACTTGGCGGTCGCGTGATCGGGGAGATCAGCTAGGTCAACAAGGCCGGCCGGCGCGACCCCGCCAGGGTGCCCGGGCGGCGGGCAGGCCGTAGGCTCTCAATAGACGAAACGGCGACCTGTGCCGCTGCCGGCCGGACAGGCGGGCGGCACCGGGCCAGGCAAGAGAGCAGGTGACCGCGGCGTGGAACCCGGTGGGCAGCTCGATATGCAGCAGCTCTTCGCTGCCGCTGCACAGATGCAGAGTCAGCTTATGAGCGCTCAGCAGCGGCTGGCCGAGACCGAGATCGAGGGCAGCGCCGGGAGCGGGCTCGTCAAGGCGACGATCAACGGGCAGGGCGAGCTGGTCGATCTGGCCATCGCCAAGGAAGCTATCGAGCCGGGCGATCCCGAGGAGACCGCGTCGACGATAGCGGACCTGGTGCTCGCCGCCTGCCGTGACGCGTACCGCGCTCTCGGTGACGTCCAGGCCGAGATGATGGGTCCGCTCGCGGGCGGCTTCGGCGGCGTGCCCGGGAGCGAAAGCGGCCTGCCGGGCATCCCGGGCCTGCCCGGACTGCCGGGCCTCCCCGGCCAGCCGCCGCTGCCTGGTGCCGCGCTGCCGGACGACCCGGCTACGTCCGGCGAGGGCTGAGGTGTACGAGGGAGTCGTCCAGGACCTGATCGACGAGCTCGGACAGCTTCCCGGTGTCGGCCCGAAAGGGGCCCAGCGGATCGCGTTCCACCTGCTGACGGCAGATCCGCAGGATGTACGCCGCCTCGCCGAAACCCTGATCGAGGTCATCGAGAAGGTGAAGTTCTGCCGCACCTGCGGCAACGTGGCCGAGAATGACGAGTGCAGGATCTGCATGGACGTGCGGCGTGACCCATCGGTGATCTGTGTCGTGGAGGAATCCAAGGATGTGGCGGCGATCGAGAAGATCCGTGAATTCCGCGGCCGGTATCACGTGCTCGGCGGCGCGATCAGTCCGATGGACGGTGTCGGTCCGGAGAACCTGCGGATCACCGAGCTGATGGCCAGGCTCGCGGACGGGGCGGTCAGCGAGCTGATCCTGGCCACCGACCCGAACCTCGAAGGCGAGGCAACAGCCACCTACCTGGCCCGGCTGGTCAAGCCACTTGGCCTGCGGGTCACCAGGCCGGCCAGCGGCCTCCCGGTGGGAGGCGACCTCGAGTACGCCGACGAGGTGACGCTCGGGCGCGCGTTCGAGGGACGGCGGCCGATCAATGTCTGAGCCGGGCCGCACCTCGAGCCACAGCAAGAGCCGCACCCCGGGTCGCACCCCGGCTCGCAGCGCCAGCCATCCGGCCAGCGCGGGGCCCCCGGCCGGCTTGCGCGAGCCGGGCGGCCCGGGCGTCCCGGCCGCCCGGCCCGCCAGCGAGCCGGCCGCCGGGCCGGGCGAGAACGGCGGCGACTGGCTGTCACTCGCTGACCGGATCGCCGCGCACGCCACCAACTTCCTCGATGCGCTCGCCGCGCTCGGGCGCGGCGAGGGAGGCGATGAAGTTGTTCCGCTCCTGCTTCTTGAGGTCGCGCAGGTGATGCTGGCCGGCGCCCAGCTCGGCGCGAGCAGGGACGTCATCCCGTCGGGCAACGCCGAACCCGACGTCGGGGCCGACCCCGACCTCGATGAGCTCAGGACCGGGCTGGCCGAGCGGCTCGCCGCGTGTGACGAGTACGCCGAACTGTTCGATCCGTACCGGGACACCAAGCCGACGTCGTTCAGGCTGTCCGATGACCTCGCCGCCATCGCGGCGGACCTGATCCACGGACTGCGGCACCACCAGGCCGGGCGGACCGCCGAGGCGCTGTGGTGGTGGCAGTACTCCTACGTGAACCAGTGGGGAACGCATGGCGGCGCCGCCCTGCGCGCACTGCACGCCGTGGTCGCGCACGCCAGGCTGGACGTGGCCGAGGAAGAAATTCCCGGCTGACCCCACGCTGACCCCCCAGCCCTCAGCTGATCGGCGGCCAGGAAACGCGCTGCTCAGCGCGGGTAGACTCTGATTCCGCTGATCGAGCTGTCTAAGTTCGCTTGCCGATGTATCGAGCGCCGATATAGTTGCGGCATGGGATCTCGCGAGGAGCGGCGCGCCTTGAACCTGATCGTGCAGAAGTACGGTGGCTCCTCGCTCGCTGATGCCGACGGCATCAAGCGGGTCGCGCAGCGCATCGTGGCCACTCGCAAGGCAGGTCACGGCGTGGTGGTCGTGGTCTCGGCCATGGGCGACACCACGGACGAGCTCCATGACCTGGCCCTGGAGGTCAGCCCGCTGCCACCCGGGCGCGAACTCGACATGCTGCTGACCGCTGGCGAGCGCATCTCGATGGCCCTCGTGGCGATGGCCATCGCCAACCTCGGCTTCGAGGCCCGGTCCTTCACCGGCTCGCAGGCCGGGGTGATCACTGACTCGGTGCACGGCAAGGCCAGGATCATCGACGTGACGCCCGGCCGGATCTCCAGTGCGCTCGCCGATGGCGCGATCCCGATCGTGGCCGGCTTCCAGGGTGTCTCCCAGGACAGCAAGGACATCACGACCCTGGGCCGGGGCGGATCGGACACCACCGCGGTGGCGCTGGCGGCCGCTCTCGGGGCACAGACGTGCGAGATCTACACCGACGTCGACGGCGTGTTCACCGCCGATCCGAGGATCGTGCCTGCGGCGAGGCGGATCCCGGTGATCAGCTACGACGAGATGCTGGAGATGGCGGCGTCCGGCGCCAAGGTGCTGCACCTGAGGTGCGTCGAGTATGCCAGGCACTACCAGATGGCGATTCACGTCCGGTCGTCGTTCAGCAGCAGGGAAGGTACCTGGGTCGCCGAAGCGCCCGCCGCGCAGCCTGAGGAGAACGGAATGGACCAGCCGATCATCACCGGGGTAGCCCATGACCGGAGCGAGGCCACGATCACCGTGTCCGGCATCCCCGACAAGGTGGGCGTCGCGGCGAAGATCTTCCGGGTGGTGGCGCGGTCCGGCATCAACATCGACATGATCGTGCAGAGCACGTCCCGGTCGACCGGGCAGGCGGATATCTCGTTCACCCTGCCCCGGCAGGACGGGCAGACCGCGATGACGGTGCTGCGCGGTGTTCAGGAAGAGGTCGGCTTCGACTCGCTCGTCTTCGACGACCGGATCGGGAAGATCTCGCTGATCGGCGCCGGAATGCGCTCTCATCCGGGGGTCAGCGCGGACTTCTTCGGTGCCCTGGCTGACTCGGGGATCAACATCCGGATGATCTCGACCTCGGAGATCAGGATCTCGGCGGTCGTTGACGCGGCCGACCTGGACTCGGCCGTGGTCGCCACGCACCGCGCGTTCGGGCTCGAGGACGGCCAGGCCGAGGCGGTCGTCTACGGCGGGACCGGCCGGTGACCGGCGCCGGCGGCCGTCCGGTCCTCGCCATCGTCGGCGCGACCGGAGCGGTCGGCACCGTCATGCGTGACGTGGTCTCGGCCCGGGCCGATATCTGGGGCGAGATCAGGCTGATCGCCTCGGCCAGGTCGGCCGGGCGGATGCTGCCGGTCCGCGGCGAGCAGGTTGAGGTCCGGGCGCTGACCGCCGAGGTGTTCGACGGCGTGGACATCGCCATGTTCGACGTGCCGGACGAGGTCTCCGAGGCCTGGGCGCCAGCCGCCGCCGAGCACGGCGTGATCGTCATCGACAAGTCCGGCGCCTTCCGGATGGAACCCGACGTACCGCTGGTCGTCCCCGAGGTGAACCCGGCCGAGGCGTTCAACCGGCCCAGGGGGATCATCTCGGTGCCGAACTGCACCACGCTCTCGCTGATCGTGGTCGTCGGCGTGCTGCACCAGGCGTACCGGCTGCGCGAGATGTTCGCCGCCTCGTACCAGGCCGCCTCGGGCGCGGGTCAGGCCGGCAGCGAGTCGCTCTACGATCAGCTGGCGGCGGTGGCCGGGGACCGGACGCTCGGCCAGCGCCCGGGCGACGTGCGGGCGGCGGTCGGTGACAGCGGTCCCTTCCAGGCGCCGCTCGCGCTGAACGTCATCCCGTGGGCCGGCTCGCTGCGCCCGGACGGCTGGTCGTCGGAGGAACTGAAGATCAGGAACGAGACCCGCAAGATCCTCGGCCAGCCTGACCTGCGGATCTCGGCGACCTGCGTCCGGGTTCCGGTTGTGGTGGGGCACTCGCTGGCCCTGCATGCCGTTTTCGACGCGGAGGTGGACGCCGACGCGGCGCGCAAGCTGCTCAGCGAGGCGCCGGGTGTCACGGTCATCGACCGGCCGGAGGCGGCCGAGTACCCGATGC
>JADGPC010000438.1 GCA_017882645.1 Streptosporangiales bacterium
AACTGCTGATGCGGTTCACCGACATCGGCCTGGCGCTGCCTTATACCCTCGCCGGGCTCGTCATCGCCGCCGTGCTGCCGGCCGGGATGACCAGGGTCATCGTGATCATCACGGTGCTGTTCTGGTCGTACCCGGCCCGGCTGGTCTACGGCGAGGTGCTCAGGCTGCGCAAGCGCGGTTTCGTCGAGGCCGGCGAGGCGATGGGCGCGAGCGGCCTGACGATCGTGCGCAGGCACCTGGCGCCCCACGTGACCTCGATGATGATCGCCTACTCGCCGCTGAACGCCGCGTCGGCGGTTGCCTTCGAGGCGACGCTGTCCTATCTGTCGGCCGGCATCAACCCGCCGACCGCCTCGCTCGGCAACATGATCTCCGACGGCCAGGCGGCGATCAGCTACGCGCCGATCCTCGTGATCGCTCCCGGCCTGGCGATCATGGGACTGACGCTGGCCTTTCTGCTGATCGGCGAGGGCGCCAAGGCCTTCAATCCCGACCTGAGGAGACTCTCGTGGCTCGGGCGCTGATCCGCCGCCTCCTGTTCGGCGTGATCGCGGTGGCTGGCGTCGTCGTGCTGGCCTTCCTGCTCGAGTTCGTGGTGCCGGGCGATCCCGCCAAGGCGATCGCGCCACGGGCGCAGAGCCCGGCCGTGCTGGCCAGCATCCGGGCGCAGCTGCACCTGAACCAGCCGCTGATCGTGCAGTTCGCCGACTATTTCGGCAGCCTCCTGCGGGGCAACCTCGGAACCTCCTACATCCAGCGCCAGTCCGTTGCCTCCCTGATCGGCCCGCGGCTGCTGACCACGGCAGTACTGGCGCTGGCCGGCGTCGTCGCCGAGGTGGTCATCGGCGGCACGCTCGGGATCCTGGCCACGCTGTACGGCCGGGTCAGGGCCCTGGTCAGCGCCGTCAACCTGACGCTGCTCGCCATCCCGATCTTCGTGCTCGGCCTGCTCCTGCTGCTCGTCTTCGGCTTCCAGCTCGCCGTCGCGCCGGTCACCGGCGGCGCTGGCCCGGCGCAGCTCGTGCTGCCCGCGCTGACGCTCGGCCTGATCGGCGCGCCCTGGTACGCCCAGATCGTCGCCGACCAGATGCAGGATTCGCTGGCCTCGTCCTACGTCAGAACCGCGGTCTCGAAAGGCCTGTCCGATTCCTACATCCTGCGCCGGCACGTGCTGCGGAACGTGCTCTCCCCGGCCATCACGATGATCGGCCTTGATCTCGGGTCCTACCTGTCCGGCGTGGTCACGGTCGAGGTGGTCTTCGTCTGGCCCGGCATCGGCCTGCTGGCCGTCGACTCGCTGCACAACCTGGACCGCCCGATCGTGATGGGCACCGTGATCGTCGGCGCGATCGCGGTGGTGTTCTTCAACCTGGTCGCTGACGTGCTGCGAATGTTCGTCGATCCGCGGACCAGGGAGGAGCTGTGACTCCCGGCCAGCCGGAGCAGGCCCCGGCGCTGGAGATCACTGATCTCAACGTCCGGTACGGGCCGGTCCACGCGGTCAGGGACGCGTGCCTGACCGTCGGCGCGGGCCAGGTGGTAGCGCTGATCGGCGAGACAGGAAGCGGCAAGAGCTCGCTCGCTCTGGCCGCCGCGCGGCTGCTGCCTAGCTCCGCGGCCGTCACCGGACAGGTCGCGATCGCGGGCCGGGACGTGTCCGCCCTGGGCGGCAGCGCTTTCCGCCGGGTGCGGGCCAGCCTGCTCGGCTGCATCGCCCAGGACGCGATGGCCGCGCTGAACCCGGTCGTCCCGGTCGGCAGGCAGGTCGGTGAGCTGTTCGCGGTGCACGCCGGGATGAGCAGGCCGCAGGCGGCCGAGGCAGCGGTCGCGGCGCTGGCCCAGGTGGAAATCCGGCACCCGGCTGCGGTCGCCAGGCTCTACCCGCATCAGCTGTCCGGCGGAATGCGCCAGCGGGTGATGATCGCGATGGCGATGGCGCTTGCCCCGCCGCTGATCGTGGCCGACGAGCCGACGACGGCCCTCGACGTATCGACGCAGGCTGAGATCCTCGCGCTGATCGGGGAGCTGCGGGCGCGGATGCGCTCCGGGTTCCTGTGGATCACCCATGACATGGGCGTCGTGGCCGAGCTCGCTGACTGGGCCGCCGTCATGTACGCCGGGCGGATCGTCGAGCAGGGGCCGGTCGACGTGATCTTCGACGCCCCGGCCCACCCCTACACCGAGGGGCTGCTGGCGACGAGGCGAGACCTGAGGTCCGGGGCGCCGGGCGCGCCGCTGTTCCAGATACCGGGATCGCCGCCGGGGCCGGCGGAGTTGCCGCCTGGCTGCCCGTTCGCCCCGCGGTGCCCGCGGGCCACCGCGACCTGCACCGAGGTCGATCCGCCGCTGGAGCCGGCCGGCTCGACGGGCGGGCACGAGGCCGCCTGCCATCATCCCGGGACTGGCGCCGACCAGAAGGCGGGCGCGAAGGTGGCGGCCGCCGAGGCTGGGGCCGCCGAGGCGGGCGACCACCTAGGCACGGCGGGGACGGTGACGCTATGACGTCGGAAACGGTGGCCGTGATCGGCTTCGACCGGGTCAGCAAGCAGTACCGGGGCGGTCGGCTGGCGCTCGACGACGTCACCCTCAGCCTGCCCGCCGGCGGCAGCCTCGGGCTGGTCGGCGAGTCGGGTTCGGGAAAGACCACCTGCGTCCGGCTCGCGCTCGGCCTGGAGCGGCCGACCTCGGGGCAGCTGACGTTCAACGGAACGGCGTATCCGGTCGGC
>JADGPC010000439.1 GCA_017882645.1 Streptosporangiales bacterium
GGACGCCGCGCCAGCCCGGGCAGATCCGCCGGCCGTCGTCGAGCTGTCCCGCTGGGCCAGCGGGACCGGGACCACGAGGGTTCCGGCCGGCAGGTTCCTGGCCGCCGCGAGTACGGTCCTGATCAGCGACCCGGGCGTCCTGACGACCTCAGCTGGCCCGGCGACCATCGGCAGGATCAGCAGCCGGGCGCCGAGCTGGCCGGCTAGATGCCGGAGCTGGCCAATCTGCCGCCCGCCCACCGGCGTCCTGGTCGCGAACGCCAGCACCGGCCCGTCGCCGAGTTCCGCCCGCGCCTGCTCAGGCGAAATCATCAGGCGGCGGAACGAGCCGTGCTCGACCGGGCGGTGGGCGGTGACCGGCCCGGCCAGCAGAACCCGTTCCTCGTCTGCCAGCGGGCTTCGCTCGGAGATGCTGAGCACGGCGAGCGGGGTGCCCTCGGGATCGGCGAGCAGCACGCGCTCCGCGCCAGCTTCGACGGCGTCGGCCGGAACCTCGAGCGTGACCGGGATCGGCCACGGCGTGCCGTCGGCCAGCGTCGCCGAGGCCGTGACCGAGGCCACGTCGGCGCTCGTCAAGAAGCCGCGCAGCGGCGCGAGCGCGCCGGACAGGATCAGCTCGAGGTCGCCGAGCTGCCGGGTATCCAGTGTCAGCGACGCAAGTGATGCGTGATCGATAACCGGCTCGGCCTGCGCCTGCACACTCACAACGTCCTCCGTCCGCCGCCTGCCTGCGGCATGCCTGAGGTTACCCGTGCCAGGCGGGCCTCGGGCGGAGCGGCCCCGGATGTCGGCGAGCCGCCCGGCGGGCACGTAAACTAAAGGCGTATCCCGCGTTCGAGCCTGAACGCGGGCTCGTCGTGCTGCCCGTAGCGTCCGCCGCGGGCAGCCGGCGCCAAGCGCAGAGGAAAAGATGAGCCTCACCGGTCTGCTTCCCGCCGTCGCCGATGACCCGCAGCTGCGGCGCGCGCTGAGCTACGCCGGCCAGCCGGGGAGCGGCGATGCCGACCTGGTCGCGCCGGCCGCGCTGCGGCCCGTTCTCGTCGCCGCCCTGGCCGCGCTGAGCGAGACGGGGAACGTCGTCGGCGGCCCGGCCGACCGGGACCGGGGGCGGTTCGTGCTCGCCCTCACGGCAACGGCCCGCGAGGCCGAGGACCTGACCAGCGCGCTGACCTCGCTGCTGCCTGACCCGCACGCCGCCGAGTACTTTCCGGCCTGGGAGACGCTGCCGCACGAGCGGCTGTCGCCGCGCTCGGATACCTCAGGGCGGCGGCTGGCCGTGCTGCGCCGCCTGGTCAGCCCGGACCGCGGTGACCCCAAGTCCGGCCCGCTTCAGGTCGTGGCCACGCCGGTCCGCAGCGTCCTGCAGCCGCTGGTCGGCGGCCTCGGCCAGCTCGAGCCCGTGCGGCTGGACCAGGGCAAGCAGGCTGAGCTCGAGGACGTGGTGACCAGGCTGGTCGAGATCGGGTACGCCCGGGTCGACCTGGTCACCAACCGGGGCGAGATCGCGGTCCGCGGCGGCATCCTCGACGTGTTCCCGCCCACCGAGGAGCACCCGCTCCGGGTCGAGTTCTTCGGCTCCGAGATCGAGGAGATCAGGCCGTTCCGCGCGGTCGACCAGCGGTCGCTCGGCACCTCAGCCGACTCGGTCTGGGCGCCGCCGTGCCGCGAGCTGCTGCTGACCCCCGCCGTGCGGCACCGCGCCAAGCAGCTGGCCTCCGAGTACCCGGGTCTCGGCGACGTGCTGAGCAAGATGGCCGACGGCATCACCGTCGAGGGCATGGAGGCGTTCGCCCCGCTGCTCGCCGACCGGATGGAGCTGCTGCTCGACTCGCTGCCACCCGGCGCGCTGGTGGTCGCCTGCGACCCGGAGCGGATCAGGACCCGCGCCGCCGACCTGGTGCGCACCAGCCAGGAATTTCTCGAGGCCTCGTGGGTGAACGCGGCCGCGGGCGCCCAGGTCCCGATCGACCTCGGCGGCGCCGCGTTCCAGCCGATCAGCCAGGTCCGGGCCACGGCGGCCGGCCTCGGCATCAGATGGTGGACGATCACCCCGTTCGGCACCGAAGATCCAGAGGGGACAACGGAGCCCACCCGGGGATCGGGCCGGATGGCCGGTGCCGCAGCCTGGGATGGCCGGGGCTGGAACGACGCCGGCCGGGCTACCCCGAGGTCAGCCGCGTCCAGCGCCGACACCGGTCCGGCCGCCCCGGGCTCGGGAGCTGCGGGCGAGGACGCCGGCTGGCCCGACGAGGACGACGGTCACGAATCTTTCCGCATCATGGCTAGTCCGGCCACGTCGTATCACGGCGACACCGCCCGCGTCATCGCCGACGTGCGCGGCTGGCTGAGCGACGGGTGGCGGGTCGCCTTGGTCACCGAGGGTCACGGGCCAGGCCAGCGGCTGGCCGAGCTGCTCCGCGGCGAGAACCTCGGCGCCCGGGCTGGCGACCTGGACGAACCGCCCGAGCCTGGGGTCGCCATCGTCGCGACCGGCCAGCTCGACTGGGGCTTCACCTGGCCGGGAATCAGGCTGGCCGTGCTGTCCGAGGCGGACCTGGCCGGGCAGCGGGGTAGTGCCCGTGACCGCAGCCGGATGCCGAGCAGGCGACGCGGCGGCATCGACCCGCTGCAGCTCACGCCCGGTGACTACGTGGTGCACAGCCAGCACGGCGTCGGCCGGTACCTGGAGATGACTAGGCGGACCATCCAGGGTTCCACCCGCGAGTACCTGGTGATCGAGTACGCGCCCAGCAAGCGCGGCCAGCCGCCGGACCGTCTGTACCTGCCGACCGACCAGCTCGACGAGGTCACCAGGTACTCAGGCGGCGAGGCGCCGAGCCTGCACCGGCTCGGCGGAGCGGACTGGGCCAAGACCAAGGGCCGGGCCCGCAAGGCGGTCAGGGAGATCGCCGCCCAGCTGATCAGGCTCTACTCGGCCAGGGTCGCCTCACCTGGGCACGCGTTCGGCCAGGACTCGCCGTGGCAGCGCGAGCTCGAGGACGCGTTCCCGTACGCCGAGACCCCCGACCAGCTCGCCGCGATCGACGAGATCAAGCGTGACATGGAGAGGCCGCTCCCGATGGACCGGCTGATCTGCGGTGATGTCGGTTACGGGAAGACCGAGCTGGCCGTCCGGGCGGCATTCAAGGCCGTCCAGGACGGCAAGCAGGTCGCCGTCCTGGTGCCGACCACGCTGCTAGTGCAGCAGCACATGCAGACGTTTGGCGAGCGGTACGGGCCGTTCCCGGTCGAGCTGCGCGCGCTGTCGAGGTTCCAGTCGAACTCCGAGGTGACGCAGACGCTGGCCGGGCTCGCTGACGGGACCATCGATGTGGTGATCGGCACGCACCGGCTGCTCTCGCCCGAGACCAGGTTCAAGAATCTCGGGCTGATCATCATCGACGAGGAGCAGCGGTTCGGCGTCGAGCACAAGGAGTACCTGAAGGCGATGCGGACTCAGGTCGACGTGCTCTCGATGTCGGCGACGCCGATCCCGCGGACCCTGGAGATGGGCATCGCGGGGATCAGGGAGATGTCCACGATCCTGACCCCGCCGGAGGAGCGGCACCCGGCGCTGACCTTCGTCGGGCCGTACGACGAGAAGCAGATCGCGGCGGCGATCCGCCGGGAACTGCTCCGCGACGGCCAGACCTTCTTCGTGCACAACCGGGTCGCATCGATCGGCAAGGTCGCGGCCCGGCTGGCCGACCTCGTGCCCGAGGCGCGGATCGCGGTCGCGCACGGCCAGATGAACGAGCACACGCTCGAGAAGATCATGGTCGACTTCTGGGACAAGCAGTTCGACGTGCTGGTCTGCACCACCATCGTCGAGTCCGGACTGGACATCCCCAACGCGAACACCCTGATCGTGGACCGGGCCGACGCCTACGGCCTGTCCCAGCTGCACCAGCTCCGCGGCCGGGTCGGCCGGAGCCGGGAACGCGGGTATGCGTACTTCCTGTTCCCGCCGGAGAAGCCGCTGACCGAGACGGCCCACGAGCGGCTCGCGACGGTGGCCCAGCACACCGAGATCGGCGCCGGGATGTTCGTGGCCATGAAGGACCTCGAGATCCGCGGTGCCGGGAACCTGCTCGGCGGCGAGCAGTCCGGGCACATCGCCGGGGTCGGGTTCGACCTGTACGTGCGGATGATCGGCGAGGCCGTCAGGGAGATGAAGGGCGACGGCCCGGCCGAGCGGGCCGAGGTCAGGGTCGAGCTGCCGGTGGACGCGCACATCCCGCACGACTACGTGGCCGGGGAGCGGCTGCGGCTCGAGGCCTATACCTCGATCGCGGCGATCGAGTCCGACGCGGACATCACCGCCGTGACCGAGGAGCTGACCGACCGGTACGGCGGCCCGCCGAGACCGGTGCTCAACCTGCTCGAGGTGGCCAGGCTGCGGGCCAGGGCGCGCCGGGCCGGGCTCACCGACATCACCCAGCAGGGCAACCACATCAGGTTCGCGCCGGTCGAGCTGCCCGAGTCGCGCGAGGTCAGGGTACAGCGGCTCTACCCGCGGACCCTGCTCAAGCCCGCGGTGCGTACCATGCTCGTACCGGTGCCGAAGGTTGGCAGCCGGCCAGGCTCACGCGGCGGTGGCGGCTCAGGCCGGTCCAGCGCCAGCGCCGGGTCGGTTACGCCGATCGGTGCCCCGTCGCTGCGCGACGGCGAGCTGCTGACGTGGTGCGAAGAGCTGATCGAGGCGATCTTCGACGAGCAGCTGGCCGGCCAGGCGGCCGGCGGCCAGGCAGCGGAGCCGGCTGGCAGCTAGGGTGGCGGCGGTGCGGCGGCCCGGACAGGGCCGCGCTCAGGTGTTGCGAAGGAGAGTCGTGGTGCGGCGGATCATCGGGCAGCGGCCCGCCCTGAGGCCAACCGTCCTGAGGCGGGCGGCCGCCGGAGCGGCCGTGGCAGCCGGAGCGCTGACGCTGGCCGGCTGCGGGCAGACCCAGCTTGGCGCGGCAGCGCTCTACAGCGATCAGCGGATCTCGAGCACGATGCTCGCGGACGAGGTGTCGAACCTCAATGCCAGCTACCAGGCAGACAAGGCCAAGGTTCAGATCGGCTACAAGCCGGCCGCCATGCCGCGCCAGGTGCTGACCTGGATGCTGCGGTTCGCGACCACCGAGCAGGTGGCCAGGCGCAGCGGGATCGCCGTCACGCCGCACCAGGCTCAGCTGCAGCTGGACGCCGAGAAGGCCAGGGCGGCTCAGTCGGGGGACACCCTGTCCGAGGCGGCCGTGCTGAACGGGCTGCC
>JADGPC010000068.1 GCA_017882645.1 Streptosporangiales bacterium
AGCAAGGTGGCCTCGTCACCCGCTCACAGGCGCTGGCAGCCGGCCTTACCGACGGGGCTCTTCGACGCAGGGTCGGCCCGGACGGTCCGTGGAGCCTGGACGGCATGCTGTGGGCCCCGCCGGCTCGTGCGGTTGCTGATGCTGCTCGCGGGGGCATCGCGCCCAGGGATGCGCGCGCCCTTGTCGCTGACGCCGTACAGCAGGGCAAATGCACCGTCCAGCAGCTCTCCGCCGAGCTGAGATCTGGACCCAAGCAGGGATCGGGCGCGTTGCGGGCGGCGCTTGATGAGGTCGCGGCCGGAGTCCGGTCGGTCGCCGAGGGCGACCTGAGGAAGCTGATCATTCGCGGCGGGCTGCCTGAGCCGATGTACAACCCCCGCCTGTTTGCGGGCGAGGCATTCCTCGCCCAGCCGGACGCGTGGTGGCCGGACACCGGCGTGGCGTGCGAGGTCGACTCGCGCGAATGGCATCTATCGCCCGCCGGCTGGGAACGGACGCAGGCCAGGCACGCCAGGATGAGCGCGCACGGGATCCTCGTGCTGCACTACGCGCCCCGGCGGATCAGGTCCGACGGCGCTGGCGTCGTGTCGGAGCTGACGGCAGCGTTAGCGGCGGGGCGCCAGCGCCCGCCGCTGCCGATCCGCGCCAAGCCGGTCAGCTAGCGGCCGCGCCGGCCGCGAAGTCGGCCGGCTAATTGGGCTCGGGGCGGCAACCTTTGGCGCGGGCGGCGCATCCTTGAAGACGTGCCAGACGACATCATCACGTTCGGCGGCCCGGAGCGCCGCTCGAGGCGCGATGCCGACGAGGCGATCGAGTCGTTGTTCCATGCCCACTATCCGCGGGTCGTCTATACCGCGTTCTCGCTGGTGGGCGACTGGGATCTGGCCGAGCAGCTGGCTCAGGAGGCCTACCTGCGGATGTGGCGCCGGTGGCGGTGGATCTCCGATCCGCAGGCCGCTCCGATGTACCTGCAGCGCACCGTCGTCAACCTGGCGCGCGAGACCATCAGGCGCCGGGTGGTCGAGCGCCGGGTGCTGCGGGCCAGGGAACTGGAGCCGGCGGCGGCGCCGGCACCGGACGCGGCCGCCGTCGCCGAGCTGAGGCGCGCGGTCGCCACGCTGCCGATGCGCAAGCGCGAGTGCGTCGTGCTGCGGTACCTGCTTGGCCTGTCCGAGGCCGAAACGGCAGACCTGCTCGGCATCTCGGTCGGCACGGTGAAGAGCCAGACCCACAAGGGACTGCGCCAGCTCAGGGAACGGCTCGACGACGTCGCCCCGATCGATACCGCCCGCGCCTGGCGCGACTTCCAGGAGCTGCGATCCCGGTCGGCCACGATCCGGCACCGCACGATGGCGGCTGCGGCACTCGTGCTGGTCGCGGCGGCCGCCATAACGGTGCCGGCCCTCGCGGGCAGCCGGTCGGGAAGCCCAGCTCCGCAACCCGGCGCGAGCAGCGGCCTTCCCGCCGCCACCCGGACCTACCCCGGCGCGGTCGCGGCCCGGTACCAGCTGAGCGGCGTCACCGCTGTGGTCGGCGACGCCGAGCACGCGTGGGTGATCAGGAATATCGGGCCGCCAGGAGAGGCGAACACCTATCAGCTCGCGGGGATCAACCTGCAGACGAATTCGATCATGTTCAGGGCTGGCCTGGGCCGTCAGCCGCGGGCGATCGCCTCGGGCGACGGGAGACTCTGGCTGACCACGGGGAACGGTCAGCAGCGGGGGCAGATCGTCCGCGTCGACCTGGCCACCGGCCAGGTCCTCTCGACCGTCCATCTGGCGGCTGGCCCCTGCGACGCGCTCAGCTTCGGGTCCGGACATCTGTTTGCCCTCTGCGAGGTCGGCGGCCTGGCCAGGACGGCGGTCTGGCGGATCAACCCGGTGACGCAGCAGGCGTTCCGGCTGACCCGGGCGATCCGCGGGTACATCGACTCGTTCACGGCCACTTCCGAGGCAACGCTCTGGTACACGGTGAACTACTTCCGCATCGCCGGGCTGACCAACACTGGCGGAAACCCGCAGCCGGTAACAGCCAGTGACGCCGGGTACCAGGACCAGGCACCAGGCTGGCCGGGGCTCGCTTACGACGGCGGCTCGATCTGGGCGCTCAGCACCGGCGAGCGACTGGCACGGATCGACGCCGTCACCGGCCGGGTGACTCAAGTTTTCACCTATCGCAACTACGATCCCTGGCGAGCGGGCGGCCTTGACTTCCTGACCGCGGGCGGCGGCTGGCTGTGGTTCCTGGACAACGGGTACCCGTTCAGCGGGGTGCTGCGGGTCAGCGAGGCCACGGGCCGGCCCGCAGGCGGGGTCGCCGTCGCACCGAACTCGTGCGGCCAGCAGAGCTGCTCGCAGATCTACTTCACGCCGGGGGCCGTCTGGGTGCCGACGGCCGAGCTGCTGATCAGGATCAGCCCAGCCCGGCTGCCTGGCTAGGCCGGCCGGCGGCCTCGCGGGCCCGCGGCGCCGCCGGCCAGCGCGTGGCAGGCAATCGCGGTGGTGCTTCCCGGCGGCTGACCCTAGGCTCGAACACGTGAGCACACCCACTCGTGTACCGGCCAGGCCGGGCCGGTCACCCGCGCCGGCCGGCGTTCCCGCCGGAAGCGACCGGCTGGATCAGGCCGAGACCGGCGGCATCGGCGCCAGCCCGGTCAGGCCGGACGGCAGGGGGAAGGTCACCGGCGAGTTCGCCTACGGCAGCGACCTGTGGACGGACGACATGATCTGGGGCGCTACGCTGCGCAGCCCGCACCCGCACGCCAGGATCAGGTCAGTATCAATCGGCGCGGCCCTCGCCACTGCCGGGGTCTATGCCGTCCTGACGTGCGATGACGTCCCGGGTCAGAACGCCTACGGGCTGGAGCACGCCGATCAGCCGGTGCTCGCCGCCGACCTGGTGAGATACGCGGGCGAGCCGGTCGCGCTGGTCGGCGCGGATCACCCCGAGGTGGCCAGGCTCGCCGCGAGCAAGATCGTCGTGGACTACGAGGTGCTCGAACCGGTCACCGATCCCGTCGCCGCGCTCGAGCCGGGTGCGCCGCGACTGCACTCCGGCGGCAACCTGGTCCGCCATCTGAAGATCCGCAAGGGCCAGCCGGCGCCGGCGGCCGACGTGGTGGTGGCCGGCAGCTACCAGATCGGGATGCAGGACCAGGCATTCCTCGGCCCCGAGGCGGGTCTGGCCGTGCCGGACGGCGCCGGAGGCGTGGAGCTTTTCGTTTCCACCCAATGGCTGCATGCGGATCAGCAGCAGATCTGTGCCGCGCTCGGCCTGCCGCCGGAGAAGGTCAGGCTGGTCCTGGCGGGCGTGGGCGGGGCGTTCGGGGGCCGCGAGGACCTGTCCATGCACGTGCACGCGTGCCTGCTCGCGCTGCACACCGGCAAGCCGGTCAAGATGATGTACTCGCGGGAGGAGTCGTTCTTCGGGCACGTGCACCGGCACCCCGCGCTGATCCGCTACGAGCACGGCGCCCGCCGCGACGGCACGCTCGTCTACGTCCGGGCGGCGATCTACCTCGACGGCGGCGCGTACGCGTCGAGCACGACGGCCGTGGTCGGCAACGCCGGGACGATGGGCGCCGGGCCCTACGTCGTGCCGAACGTGCACATCGACGCCTACGGCGTCTACACCAACAACCCGCCGTGCGGCGCGATGCGCGGCTTCGGGTCGGTGCAGTCGGCGTTCGGCTACGAGGCGCAGATGGACAAGCTGGCCGCGGCCCTGGGGATGGATCCGGTCGAGTTCCGCTGCCAGAACGCGATGGAGCTGGGCAGCGCCGGCCCGACCGGGCAGGTCATCGACAGCCCGGCGCCGGTCGCCGAGATGCTGCAGCGGGTCAGCCAGATGGCGCTCCCGCCGGAGGCGGACCGGGCCGGCGACAGCACGGACCTGCGGCTGCTGCCCGGCGGCGTCGGCAACACGACGCACGGCGAGGGCATCGCCCGCGGGATCGGCTATGCCGTCGGGTACAAGAACGTCGGCTTCTCCGAGGGTCACGACGACTACTCCACCGCACGCGTCAGGCTCGAGGCCGCCGCCGGCGAGCCGGTCGTGACCGTTCACACGGCGGCCGCCGAGGTCGGCCAGGGGCTGGTCACGATCGAGCAGCAGATCTGCCGCACCGAGCTCGGCGTCGGCAACGTGGTGGTCGTCCCGAAGGACACCGGCGTCGGCTCGGCCGGATCCACGTCCGCGTCCCGCCAGACCTACGTCACCGGGGGCGCGGTCAAGGCGGCGTGCGAGCTGGTCCGCGGGCGCCTGCTGACGAAGGTCTCCGGCCAGCGCGGCGCGACCGGCGCCGGCCTGCGGCTAGCCGACGGCCAGGTCTGGTCTGGTGCCGAGTCGCTGGGGCCGATCGCGGGGTTCCTGGGCGCGGACGTGATCGAGGAGACCGTCCAGTGGCGGCACCGGCCGACTCGCCCGGTCGACCCCGAGACCGGCCAGGGGTTCGCCCACGTGCAGTACGCATTCGCCGCTCATCGCGCGGTCGTCGACGTCGACACCGACCTGGGCCTGGTCAAGGTCGTGGCGCTCGACTGCGCGCAGGACGTCGGCCTGGCCATCAACCCGCAGGCGGTCGTCGGCCAGATCCAGGGCGGCAGCGCCCAGGGCCTCGGCCTGGCGATCATGGAGGAGATCCAGGTGCGCGACGGGATGATCAGGAACCCCTCATTCACCGATTACCTGATCCCGACCATCCTCGACGTCCCGCCCATGCGGATCGACGTGCTGGAGTACCCGGACCCGCACGCGCCGTACGGGCTGCGCGGCGTCGGTGAGCCGCCCACGATCTCCTCCGGCCCCGCGATCGTGGCGGCCATCCGCGCGGCGACCGGCCTGGATCTGGCCCGGGTCCCGGTCAAGCCAGAAGATATAACGGGAACACGCTCGTGACCCGCCCGTTCGGGGCTGACGTTCTCGCCTATGTCTCCAACGAGCTCGACCAGCTGCTCGCGGTCGCGGATGCCGAGCTCACCTCGGCTTACCCGGGCGACTTTCTCGGGCGGCAGCCCGTGCACACGGCCTATGTGCCGGCCCAGCATTTCGGGCCTGGCGTGGCCAGCCTGTGGGGCGCGCAGGCAATTGCCGCGCTCGATGAGTTCGCCCCCGGGCCCGGCGAGTTCGCCGCCGCGATGGGACTCGCGCCGGACATCGCGGCCGAGGTGCGGCCGCTCGTGCTGGCTAAGCTTGCCGCCGAGCCGATCGAGGACCTGCGGATCGACTTCGAGGACGGCTACGGGACCAGGGCCGGCGACACCGAGGATGCCCATGCCCGCGCTGCGGCCAGGTCGCTCGCGGCCCTCCTCGGGGAGGATACGGCGCCGCCGTTTACCGGGTTGCGGTGCAAGAGCCTGGAGAAGGCGACCCGGCAGCGCGCGGTCAGGACGCTCAGCGTGTTCCTCGGCGCGCTGCTCGAGAACGGCCGGCCGCTGCCGCCTGGGTTCCTGATCACGCTGCCCAAGGTGACGTCCGCCGCGCAGGTGTCGGCGATGGCGGTGCTGTGCGAGCGGCTCGAAGCGGCGTACTGGCTCAGCCACCAGCAGCGGCTGTACTTCGAGGTCCAGGTGGAGACCCCGCAGGCGATCCTCGGCCCGGACGGGGCCGCGACGATCGCGCGGTGCGTGCACGCGGCGCCCGGCCGGCTCGCCGGGCTGCACTACGGGACCTACGACTACAGCGCCTCGCTCGGCATCGCCGCCGGGTACCAGAGCATCGAGCACCCGGCGGCCGACTACGCCAGGGCGGTCATGCAGGTCGCGGCGGCCGGGACCGGGGTGCGGCTATCGGACGGCTCGACCAGCCTGCTCCCGGTCGGCGGCCGCGAGGACGTCATGGCCGCCTGGCGGCTGCACGCCCGGCTGGTGCGGCGGTCGCTGGAACGGGGGTTCTACCAGGGCTGGGACCTGCACCCCGCGCAGCTGGTCAGCCGCTACGCGGCCACCTACGCCTTCTACCGCGACGGCCTGCCCGCGGCGGCAGAACGGCTCCGCAGCTACACTTCCCGCGCCGCCTTCGGCCAGGAAGAACCGGCCACGGCTCGCGCCCTGGCCGGCTTCCTCATCCGGGGCCTGGACTGCGGTGCCTTCTCCGGCCCCGAGATCACCGGCCTGACCGGCCTGACCCGCGAGGATCTGACCTACGCCCGCCGCCGCGGCATCATCCGCACACCTGAATCCTCATGATCAGCTCGCCCGGCGGTGGCGGCGGCCGCGGCGGCGGCAGCACCAGCCACGGCGAAGAGACCAGCCCGGCCAGCGCCGATCTCATCATCCGCGCCAGCCGGGTAGCCACCCCCGCCGGGATCGTCCCCGCGGAAGTCCGCATCAGGAACGGCCGGATCACCGCCGTGACGAGACTGGATGCCCGGACGGCCGTGCCGCGAGGTCCGCGTTCAGCCGGACCGAACGGTACGACCGCCCCGGGCAGCCCCCAGGGAACGGTCTTGACCTCCGACAGTCCCCCGAGCGAGATCACGCTCCTCGACGACGAAGTGCTCCTGCCCGGCGTGGTCGACACCCACGTCCACGTCAACGAGCCAGGCCGTACGCACTGGGAAGGCTTCGCCACGGCGACCCGGGCAGCCGCGGCCGGCGGCGTCACCACGCTCATCGACATGCCGCTGAACTCGGTCCCGCCCACGACCGACGTCGCCGCGCTGGACGCCAAGCGGCAGGCAGCGGCCGGCCAGTGCGCCGTGGACCTCGGGTTCTGGGGCGGCGCCGTCCCGGCCAACGCGGCCGACCGGCCCGCGCTGCACGAGGCGGGCGTGTTCGGCTTCAAGTGCTTCCTGGTCGATTCGGGCGTGCCTGAGTTCCCGCCCCTTGACGGTGCCGGCCTGGAAGCCGCGATGCGCCAGGTCGCCGAACTCAACAGCCTGCTGGTTGTGCACGCCGAGGACGCCGCCAGGATCAGCGCGGCGCAGGGACCGTCGGGCGCGGACTACGCCGGCTTCCTGCGGTCCAGGCCGCCCGCCGCCGAGGTCGCGGCGATCGCGGCGGTGGTCAGGCTGGCCGGCCTGACCGGCGCCCGGGTGCACGTCCTGCACCTGTCGAGCGCTGACCCGGTGCCGCTGCTGGCATCGGCGCAGGCGGACGGAGTCCGGATCAGTGTCGAGACCTGCCCGCATTACCTGACCCTGACGGCCGAGCAAGTCGGCGCCGGTCACACCGAGTTCAAGTGCTGCCCGCCGATCCGGGGGGTGCACAACCGCGAGCGGCTGTGGGAAGGCCTGGAGGCCGGAGTGATCGGCTGCGTGGTCTCCGATCACTCGCCGTGCCCGCCTGAGCTGAAGGAACTCGGCAGCGGCGACTTCGCGGCGGCCTGGGGCGGGATCTCCTCGGTCCAGCTGGGCTTGCCCGTGATCTGGACCCATGCCAGGGAGCGCGGCTTCGGCCTGGCCGATGTGATCCGGTGGATGTCGGCGAGCCCGGCCGCCCTGGCCGGGCTCGCCGGCCGCAAGGGCGCGATTGCCGTCGGGCACGACGCCGACCTGGTCGCGTTCGCACCGGACGAGTGCTTCGTGGTCGAGCCTGACAGGCTGCTGACCAGGCACCGGCTGACCCCGTACGCAGGCCAGGAACTCTCCGGCGTGGTCCGCCGGACCTGGCTCCGCGGAGTCCCGGTGACCCCGGACCGCCCCGCCGGACACCTGCTAACCCGCACCGCAACGACAACGCTGAACCCTTGATGCTGCTACAGCGACAGCAGGGGTTCAGCGTTGTCGTTCACTGCTAGGGAGGTTGGATGAGGGAGAGCGATGGCGCGGGGCTCGACGGGCTGGCTGATCTTGCGTCGCGGGCGGCTGGCGGGAGCGTCGTGTTCGCTAACGACGAGTTCTTCGCCGAGAAGGAGAACCTGATCAGCCCGGGACCACCCGTTTTCGCGGCCGGGGAGTTCGGCCACAAGGGAAAGGTCTACGACGGCTGGGAAACCAGGCGGCGCCGGGACGCGGGACACGACTTCGCCATCGTGCGGCTCGGCTGCCCGGGCGTCATCCACCGTGTCGTCGTCGACACGGCGTTCTTCCGCGGGAACTACCCGCCGGAGATCTCGGTCGACGGCGCCTGCGCGGACGGCTACCCGTCGCCGGCCGAGCTGGCCGAGCTGCGCTGGCACCCGCTGGTCGCCAAGGCGCCTGCCACGGGCGACGCCGTCAACCAGTATCCCGTTGCCGACCGGCGGCGCTGGACTCACGTCCGCCTGTCGATCTATCCCGACGGCGGCGTGGCACGGCTGCGGGTGCACGGCGAGGTGGTGCCCGATCCGGCGTTCCTGACCGGAACGATCGACCTGGCGGCAATGGAGAACGGCGGCCGGGTCACGGACTGCTCGGATTCGTTCTACTCCTCGCCGGCCAACCTGATCATGCCCGGGCTGCCGCGGGTCATGAGCGACGGCTGGGAGAACGCGCGGCGGCGCGGCCCGGGCAACGACTACGTCGTCGTCCGGCTGGCGGCGGCAGGGAAGCTCCGCCAGGTCGAGATCAACACGTCGTACTTCGTCGGGAACGCACCCGGCTGGATCGAGCTATCCGCCGCCAGCGGAGCTGACGACGGCGGAGCTGACGACGGTCGGGACCCGCCCTGGCGGGAGATCCTGCCGCGAACGCGGGTCCAGCCGGACACCCGGCATCGCTTCATGCTCGAGCACGCGCCCGAGGCGACGCACGTCAGGCTCGGCGTCCTGCCCGATGGCGGGCTCGCCAGGCTGCGGGTCCTCGGGGAGCTCACCGCCGATGCGCGCGCCGCCCTGGCGCAGCGCTGGCTGGACACGACGCCGTAGCGGCTCACGCGGGGCTGTCGGCCAGGTCGTCACTGCCGGGCGCGGCCCGTTGCGCCTCAATCTTTGAACTTGCGGGCATCTGGAACTTCGGCAGCTGCGTCGGGAGCAGCAGCAGGAATCCCGCCATCCCGCCGATCGCGGCTATCCACAGTGTCGGCCGCGGCCCGATCAGCGAGCCGAGGAAACCGCCGGCCAGCGCGCCGAGTGGTCGCGTGCCGTAGTTCACGGCCTGGAACGCGCCGCTGACCCTGGACCTCAGCTCGTCGGGGATGACCGCGGAGAAGATGGCTCCGACGCTGATGTCCAGCATCATCACGCCGAACCCGGAGATGAACTCGGCGGCCATGAGCATCCCGAGGACGAGCAGCCGGGGGCCGCCGGCCAGCGGAACCAGCACCAGGGGAGCGGTGAACACCAGGCAGGAGATCGTGTAGACGCGTCCGACGCCGAGGCGGCTGGCGAGCCGCTTCGTGACCGCCGCGCCGAGAACGCCGCCGATCGCGCCGATGCCGAGCACCAGGCCCAGCAGGCCGGGGCTGACGTGCAGGTACCGGGTCGCGTAGAGCACGAACAGCGCGAAGAAGACGAAGTTGAAGAAGTTGATCACGGAGACGGCCAGCAGCGAGGCGCGCACGATCGCCGAGTGCCTGATGAATCTCGCTCCGGCGGTGAGAGTGCCCTTGCCCGGCTCGGCGGCGGCCGGCTCCTTCGGACGGATCCGGGCCAGGAAGAAGGCCGAGCCGAGGAACGAGGCAGCGTCGGCGAGCACGGCCACGGGCGCGGTCAGGAACTGGACGAGGGCGCCGCCGACGCTCGGGCCGCCCACGAAGGACAGTGCCCGGCTGCCGTAGATCAGCGAGTTGCCCTCGACGTACCTGTCATCAGGGACGATCGAGACGAAGAGGGTCGGATCGCTGACCGTGAAGAGCGCGCTGAACACGCCGACCCCGAAGGCGACCCCGTACAGCTGCCACAAGGTCAGCACCCCGAAGGCGGCGCTGACCGGGATGCTGGCCAGCAGGGCCGCCCGGCTCAGGTCGGCGCCGATCATGATCGCGCGCCGACGGCCGCGCCGGTCCACCCAGGCGCCGGCGTGCAGGCCGAACAGCAGGCTGGGCAGCCAGACCAGGGCGGCGAGGAAGCCCATCTGCGCGGGACTCGCGCTCAGCGGGGGCAGGACCGCCACCAGGGGCAGCACGATCGACGAGATCTGGTCGCCGAACATCGAGATCGTCTGGCCGCTCCAGTAACGCCGGAACAACCGTTCCCGCAGCAAGTCGGGAACCCGGGCCGCCAGCCATGTTCCCCTGCGCGGGGTGGCCTTCGCGCCGGCTGCCTGCTTGATCGGCGCGGGCGGGGGACTGGCGTGCTTGCGCCGCATCGTCAGCCTCATCGCTGCCCGCCGGAGTCGCCCGGGGCGTCTTCCCGGGCCGTGCGCTCGGCGGCTGATGGCCTGGGCCCGCCGCCGAGGTGCCCGATCATGGGGAACGCGAACTGAAGGACGGAGACCAGCCGGGCGTCCGGCGGCCGCAGCTCAGGACGGGCGGTCCGGTCGATGTACTCGTCGCACAGGTCGCGCATCCGCTGGCCGACCTCAGCCAGCTCCGAGGCCGTCAGGTAGAGCAGCTTGTCGCCGAACTGGTCGGCCCGCTGCCACTCGCCGGGTTCATCGGGACGCTGGTCCAGCCATCGCATGAGCCACTCGTAATACCGCTCAGCCAGCACGGCCCGGTAGTGCCCGCCGGCCACGGCCAGCTCGGGATCGTCAGGAAAGTCGGGCACGTCCGTGGACATCGTGGTGGCCTGCCACGGACGCTCTCTGCCCCGGCCGCCTGGTGCTTCCTCGGCCATGCCGTACTTGGCCAGCTGGCGCAGGTGGAACGAGCAGGTCGCGGAGCTCTCGCCGAGCAGTTCAGCGGCCCTGGTCGCGGTCAGCGGCCCCTCCGTACGCAGCAGCCCGATCAGCGACATCCTGATCGGGTGCGCCAGCGCGCGCAGGGCCTTCGGATCGGTGATCCGCTTGACGGACCGCGGGCCGCCAGCGGCGATGGAGTGCTCTGCCATGTATGCAAAGCTATCTTTCCAAAGGATGCTTTGCAAGTCGATTTGTCGAGCCGCGCTCAAGCCCGGCCCGCGCCGCTTGCTCGATCCCGCGCCCCCGCGCCCGGCTGAAGGCGTCGCCGCAGAGCTGCTACCGCTTGTGATATATCGTCATACGTAGTAGCGTCACGCGTAGTACTTCGCGAGCTGCCTACCAGGTGGGAGCAGGAATGGATTTCACCGAGCCGGTCGTCCTGGTGCTGACCAGCCTTGCCGACGGTCCGAAACACGGATACGCGCTGGCCAAGGACATCGAGACGTTCGCGGGCATCAAGCTCGGTCCGGGAACGCTGTACGGCGCGCTCAGCCGGCTGGAAGACCGGGGCTGGATCGAGGCGCTGCCAGCGGAGGACCGCCGGCGGCCGTATCAGATCACCGCCGCGGGCGCCGACAGCCTGGCGACGCACCTGGTGATCGCGCAGCAGGTGGCCGCCACTGGCCTGCTCCGGCTGGACCTGAGGCCGGCCCGATGACCCGGCAGCACGGAGTCGGGGAACTGCGGCTCGAACCCGCACCTCACGACGGTTCAGGCCGCTCAGCCGGCCCGGGCAGGCGGCCGTGGCCGGCCGGCCTGCTGGCCGTCTATCCGGCCGGCTGGCGGGCCAGGTACGGCGGCGAACTCGAACTGCTCATCAGCGATCTGCACGACGGCGGCCGTAATCCCGTGCCGATGGCTCTCGACCTGCTCCGCGGTGCGGCCATCGCGTGGCTCAGCATCAGGAGAGGATCCGCCATGCCCGAGCGCACGCGCAACGCGCTGATCACCGTGCTGTGGTCCTGGGTCGGCTTCGCGGTGACCGCCGCGTGGTTCGGCCACGACCTCGGCATCTATCCGAGCCGGAGCGCGGCACGGCAGATCGCCCTCGCGCATCCGGCCGTGCCCGACGCGGTCAATGTGCTCGTCGCGGTCGGCGTGGTCGGCCTGGCCGTGACTGCGGTCGCCGCGGTGGCGTTCGCCTTCGAAGCCGCCCGCTATGCGCGCAAGCACCAGCACAACTCAACGTTCGGGCTGATGGCCGTGCCGCCTGTGGTCGCCGTCGCCTGGATAGCCGGCCTGCAGGTCATCACGAACGGCTCGGGCACCGGCGGCTCGGTCTCGACCGGACGCCTGACCCTCGAACTGCTCTGGTTCCTGCTCGGTCTGGCCGGCATCGCCGGATCAACCCAGGCGATCGCCGCGATCGTCGCCAGGACCGAGTTCAGCCCGACGACCTGGCGGATCGGCGCGGCCGCCGCGGCTGCGATCTCCGCCGCGATGCTCGTCGGCACCGGAGCCACCATCGTCTGGGGGCTGGCAATCCGGTCCACCCAGGCTCATCCGGGTAGCGCGGCCGGCTGGCTGGTCGTCACGGCGATCCTGTCCGTGACCACGGCGCGCGCGGTGATCGCCCTGATCGGCTCGCGTCGGCATACGGCGACCCCCGACCCGGCTGTCGCCTAGCCGCCGGCCCCGGTCTCAGCGGGCTCGGCCGCCTCGGCGGGCTGGGCGTCCTGGGCGGGCTGGGCGGGCCCGGGAGGCTCCCCCGGCCCGCCTCGCCGGCCGGGCCCGCCCCGCGCCGTGAACCTGGCCGGCTCGCCGCTGAACCGGTGCCCGCAGTGATCAGAGCAGAAGTAATAGGTGCGCCCCTCGTACCTGGCCTTCGCCGGAGCGTGATCGATCTGAACCTGCATGCCGCACACCGGGTCCTTGGCGTAGCCGCCGCCAGCGCCCAGCCGCTCGCGGTTGCGGTACAGCCAGTACAGGACGGCGAGCGCGGCAATCGCGACGATGTCGAGCACGGTCGTGTAGTTCCAGGCCCATTCGTCGCGCCCGATCATTCCCCGCGCGGTGGCCCGGCCCGGCACCGGCGCGATGCCAGCGGCCCTGAACAGGTACTCGGTGATCAGCCCGGCGGCGCTCATCGTCGCCCAGAACACCGCGAGCAGCCTGACCGTCAGCGCGGTCCCGTAGAACTTCCGGTAGATGAGCAGCAGCGGCAGCGTGATGAGGTCAGCGAAGACGAAGGCGATGGTGCCGCCGAAGCTGATCCCGCCTGCCCACAGCGCCGCGGCGAGCGGCACGTTCCCGATCGAGCACACGAAGCTGATGATCGCCAGGAACGGGCCGAGCGCGACGTTCTCCAGGTCGGACCAGAACCCGTGACCGGTGAGGAACAGCGACTGCCAGAAGCTGACCGGGACGGCGACCTCGGCGAAGCCGGCCACGACGAACCCGGCAACCAGTTCCTTGCGCAGCATGGTCAGGTCGCTGATCGTGTAGCTGGCGGCGTCGGCCCAGCCGGCCAGCGTCCTGACCCCCGATCGCGACGCGGGTACATCGTCCCCGCCCGGCCCGCCCGGCTCGGCCGCGAGCAGCCTGAGCCTGGCCCGTTCCTGCGCATCCGGCCCGACCACCCGCGGCAGCACGATCGCGAGCAGCGCGATCATGATCGTCCCGCCCGCGAACTCGGCCGCGGCGAACTGCCAGCCGATCAGCAGCCAGAGCACGATCCCGAGCTCGACCACCAGGTTGGTCGACGCGAACATGAACGCCTGGGCCGCAGTGAAGTCAGCACCCCGCACGAACAGCGACTTGGCCAGTGCCGACGCCGCGTACGAGCAGGACGAGGAGATCGCGCCGAAGAACCCGGCCGTCGCGATCGTCGCCGGACGGTGATCGCCGAGCGCGCGGCGCATCCCCGACCTGGAGACGAACGCCTGGACCGCGCCAGACAGGCCGAAGCCGAGGACGAGCGCCCACAGGGTGTCCCAGAACATGCCGGCCCCGTCGGCAAGACTCCGGCCGATCGTGTCCAGAACGCCGATCACTGCCGTACCCCCGAACCGGTCATGATCTGACGAGCCGCTCGATGGCGGCGGATGCCTCGCGGATCTTGTCCTGGGCATCGGGCCCGCCGGTGGCGATGGCGTTGGTCACGCAGTGCCCGAGATGGTCCTCAAGCAGCTCGAGCGCGACGGCCTGCAGCGCCTTGGTGGACGCGGCGATCTGGGTCAGGATGTCGATGCAGTATTTGTCCTCGTCGACCATCCGCTGCAGGCCGCGGATCTGGCCTTCGATCCGCCGCAGCCGCTTTTGCACCGCTTCCTTGCTGCCGCTGTAACCGCGTTCCACGGTGACCTCCCTTGCCCGTCCAGCCACGTGCTGCCCCACGTGCTGCCGTCCACGTGCTGCCAACCACGGGCAAGCATACCACTGGGGGGTATATGGCCAGCGGGTCAGGGAGCACGGGCGGCGTAGGCGTGCATAATGGCCCGAAACAGCCGGTCCCGCGCGGGCCGGTCGGCGGACGTGAGCGAGGTACCCGGCAGTGGCGCAAGGGCAGTCGAGCTACGACTTCATCATCATCGGCGGCGGCTCGGCGGGCAGCGCGCTGGCCAGCAGGCTCTCCGCCGACGCCGCGAACCGCGTCCTGGTACTCGAGGCCGGCCGGCCGGACTACAAGTGGGACGTCTTCATCCACATGCCCGCCGCGCTGACCTTCCCGATCGGCAGCAGGTTCTACGACTGGAAGTACGAGTCCGAGCCCGAGCCCGAGATGAACGGCCGCCGGATCTACCACGCCAGGGGCAAGGTACTCGGCGGGTCGAGCAGCATCAACGGCATGATCTTCCAGCGCGGCAATCCGATGGACTACCAGCGCTGGGCCGCGGATCCGGGGATGGCGGACTGGGACTACGCGCACTGCCTTCCGTACTTCAAGAAGATGGAGACCTGCCTGGCGGGCGGTGACGAGTACCGCGGAACCGCCGGCCCGCTGCTGCTCGAGCGCGGGCCGGCTACCAACCCGCTGTTCAGCGCGTTCTTCGAGGCGGTGCAGGAGGCCGGGTACGCGCTGACGAGCGACGTGAACGGCTACCGGCAGGAAGGCTTCGCCGCCTTCGACCGGACCATCTACCGCGGCCGGCGGCTGTCCGCCGCCCGCGCCTACCTGCATCCGGTCATGGGCCGGCCGAACCTGACCGTGCGCTGCCGCGCGTTCGTGACGAAGATCCTCTTCGACGGCAGCCGCGCCGTGGGCGTCGAGTACCGGGAGCATCGCCCCGCCGGCGCGGGCGGCCAAGGTCAGCCGCAGCAGGTCCGCGCGGGCCAGGTCATCCTGTGCGGCGGAGCGATCAACTCGCCTCAGCTGCTCCAGCTGTCCGGGGTCGGACCGGCCGGCCTGCTCCGCGAGCACGGCATCGACGTGATCGCCGACCTGCCCGGCGTCGGCGAGAACCTGCAGGATCACCTCGAGGTCTACGTCCAGTACGCCTGCAAGCAGCCGGTCTCGATGGCTCCCGCGCTGAAGTGGCACAACCGGCCGATGATCGGCGCCAAGTGGCTGTTCGGGCGGACCGGCCCGGGAGCGACGAATCATTTCGAGGGCGGCGGCTTCGCCCGGTCCAACGACGAGGTGGCCTACCCGAACCTGATGTTCCACTTCCTGCCCATCGCGATCAGGTACGACGGCTCGGCGCCGGCCGGCGGCCACGGCTACCAGGTGCACATCGGCCCGATGTACTCCGACGCCCGCGGCTCGGTCCGGATCGTCTCGACCGACCCGGCCGTCCACCCGGCGCTGCGGTTCAACTACCTGTCCACCGACACCGACCGGCGCGAGTGGGCCGAGGCGATCAGGGTGGCGCGGGACATCCTGAACCAGCCCGCGCTCGCGCCGTTCAACGGCGGGGAACTCTCGCCCGGGCCGTCCGTCGCCACCGACGAGCAGATCCTGGACTGGGTCCGCCGCGACGGCGAGACGGCGCTGCACCCGTCCTGCACCTGCGCGATGGGCACCGGCGAGATGTCAGTGGTCGATCCGGCCACGATGGCAGTGCACGGGATCGACGGCCTGAAGGTCGTGGACGCCTCGGTGATGCCGTATGTCACGAACGGAAACATCTACGCGCCGGTCATGATGGTTGCCGAGAAGGCAGCCGACCTGATCCTCGGCAACCAGCCGCTACCGTCGGCCGAGGTGGCGTTCTACCGGAGCGCGCCCGGCACTGACCGAGGTTCCTGCCCAGTCACCAGTTCCGTCCCCCCGGAGCCGGAGTCTTAGGCAGGAACGACGAGCACCTTCCCCACCACGCCGCTCTGCACGGCGTCCTGCGCCGCGGCAATGTCGTCCAGGCGGAACTTATACACTGGCAGTTCTGTCAGCGCGCCGCTGGTCAGGGCCGCGGTAATGTCAGCGGCTGCGCGCTCCAGGGCGTCTGGCTGGACACCGTAGAGCAGCACGAACCGCAGTACCAGGTTAGCGTTCATGCACGCTCTGACGGGCAGGACCGGATCATTTGCCTCCGCGGCGTAGGTCACGATCTGGCTGCCAGGATGGAGGACGGCCAGGTCAAGCTGCAGGTTCGCGCCGAGCGCGAGCTCGATAATCCGGTCGACCGGGCCGAACGAGCTGATCTCCTCGGACGCGGACGGCTCGCGGTAGTTCACGACCAGGTCGGCGCCCGCCTTCCTGGCCAGCTCGGCCTTCTCAGGGCCGCTGACCGTGGTGATCACCCGCGCGCCGAAGAACTTGGCCAGCTCGATCGCGTAGTGGCCGACCGCCCCGGCGCCGCCGGCCACCAGGACCGTCTTGCCCTCGACCGGACCGTCGGCGGTCAGGCAGCGGTGCGCGGTGATCGCCGGCACGCCCAGGCTGGACCCGAGTTCGGCCGAGACACCGTCAGGCAGCGGAACTGTCTGCTTGTCAGGGACGACGGTCCACTGCGCGGCCGTTCCCCATTTGCGTCCGGCCGCGGCTAGGTAGGTCCAGACCCGCTGGCCGATCCGCCCTGGGTCGACGCCATCGCCGACCGCGTCGATCAGGCCGGCTCCGTCGTGATGCGGGATCTGGGCGCCGTCGATCGGCCGCGGCGTCGCTCCGCTGCGGGATTTCCAGTCGGTCGGGTTGACGCCGGAGTACTCGATCTGGACCCGGACCTCGCCAGGGCCGGGCTCAGGCCGCTCGATCTCCTCGACCCGCAATACGTCGCTGCCCGCGCCGTAGCGGTCGTAGAGCGCAGCTCGCATACTGGCAGATCTCCCGTCTGGCCCGTCTGGCCCGGCCGTCCGGATGGCCCGGCACTCTCCGATCATCGCACGCTCGCCCCCAGTTACCCCGCCTGAGGCGATTCAGTCGCCCGGCGTGGCGCCGCCTTGCCCGGCACTCGCCGAATGGATGTGCCATCCATCAGTGTTTCCCCGAATCAATGGCACATCCATTCGGCCCAAGGGGAGGGCGGGGGCGGTGAGGGCGGGGCCGGCGGCCGGGTGTGGCCGGGCGGGGTGTGGCCGGGCGGGTGTGGCTCGCGGGGGTCAGTAGCCGTCGAGGATCCGCTGCTTCTCGGCCGCGAAATCGGCGTCGCTCAGCACCCCGCGATCACGCAGTTCCGCCAGCCGCTGCAGCCGGACCGCCTGGTCACCAGCGACGCCGGCCGACGCCGGGCTGGCAGCCGCAGCCGGGCCGGGGGAGCCCGCCCGCTCCGTTTCCTCGAGTGCCATCAGCTCGGCGAGTTCGGGATCGAGGCCCGCCGCGCCACCGGGTGCCGGGCGGCCGGGGTGCGCTTGCCCCCCAGCGGCGGACGGGGCCAGGGCGGTGCAGCAGACTAGGCCGGTGACCTCTGACGCACCGCCTTATGACCCGCGCGATCCGCGCGGCCTGCGATCCGATGCCCCGCTGCTCGACGGCTGGCTCAGCTTTACCGCCCAGGCTGAGGCCGGCGAGCTCACGCCGATGTCCGTCCCTGGGCATAAGCAGCGGCAGGACCTGACCGGCGCGGTGGTGGCCGGCGACGCTCCGCTGTACGGCGGCGTCGACTCGATCAAGCATGCCGACGTGCCGCTGGCCGACGCTGAGGCACGGGCGGCAGCGCTCTGGGGCGCCGACTGGTGCCGCTTCTCGGTGGCCGGCTCGACCCACGGCAACCAGGCCCTGGCGCTGGCGGTCGGCGGTGACGGCCGGGAGATCATCGTCACCCGCATCCTGCACCGCTCGCTCCTGCTCGGCCTGGTGCTCGCCGGGCTCCGCCCGGTCTGGGTCAGGCCCGAGCTTGACCAGGCGACCGGGCTGCCCGCCGCCGTGGCCGTGGCCACGGTCCGCGCCGCGCTGAAGGAGCACCCGGATGCCTGCGCCGTGTTCCTCGGCGACCCGTCGTATGTCGGGACGACGGGGGACCTGGCCGGGCACGCCGGTGCCGCGCACGAGGCCGGCCTGCCGCTGCTCGTCGACCAGGCCTGGGCGGCGCACCTCGGCTTCCACCCCGACCTCCCGGCCCACGCCATCGCGGCCGGGGCCGACGCGCTGGTGACGAGCGCGCATAAGGCGCTGCCTGCCTACACCCAGGGCGCGATCGTGCTGGCCAGAACCGAGCGGCTGCAGGCGGCGCGCCTGAACCGGGCCTTCGAGGCCACCCACACCACCAGCCCGGCCGGCTCGATCGCCGCGAGCATCGACGCGGCCAGGGCGCTGCTGGCCAGAGATGGCCGTGACCTGTGCGAGCGGCTGCTCCGCTGCGTCGCCGGGGCGAAGAAGCAGCTGACGCAGGTGCCGGGTGTCCGGGTCCTGGACGGGCCGGGCGTGGAGCCGACCAAGCTGGTCGTGCTGCTGGCCGGCACCGGGGCGCACGGCTACGCGATCGAGGCTGACCTGGTCGCGGAGGGAATGCCGGTCGAGAGCGCTGACCGCGACACGGTCATCCCGATCGTGACGATCGCGGACGACGAGGAGCAGGTGGCGGCATTCCTGGACGTCCTGATCGCGTCGATCGAGCGGCACCGCGGCACGCCGCGCACGCCGAAAATCGCCGCCTCATGGTCCGTCGTGCCGCAGACCGTGCTGTCCCCGCGCGAGGCCTTCTTCGCCGACAACGAGACCGTTCCCGCCAGTGCCGCGGCCGGCCGGGTCAGCGCCGAGCTGATCGCGCCGTATCCGCCCGGCGTGCCCGTGCTGGCGCCCGGCGAGCTGATCACGGCCGAGGCGATCGAGTCGCTGCGCGAGGTGCAGGCTGACGGCGGGCGGATCGCCTACGCCGCCGACCAGTCGCTGGAGACGTTCCAGGTCATCGCCAGGTAGCTCGCGGACCCGGCCGGAGCTACAGCCCGGCGACCGAGACCTGGGCCGGATGCTCGACGGTGAACCGGTGCCTGATCGTCGCCGACTGCCCGGCCGGCAGGGCGAGCTCCCAGGTGAGCTCGCCCAGGTCCGTCTGGCCGGCCGGACTCGGGCTCGCCTCCCGCAGCCTGACCTTGATCTCCGCGTCGGCGGAGACCGGGATGTGGTCGCGCACGCTGATCCTGGCCGGGCCGCTGCGGTGGTTCTCGATCGTCGTCTCGTACGCGATATCGACCGTGCGGGTGCCGCCGATCACCGCCTTGCTGGTGGCCCGGCGGTGCAGCTTCCGCTCGATCCTGATCTGCTCGTCGACCCCGAGCTGAAGCTCGAACTCCTCGCCCGCGGCGACGGTCTGCAGGGCGGTCTCCCCGGCGTACTGGCCATCGTGGAAGATCCTGGCCTGGCCGGCCAGGAGCAGCAGCGGCGACGTATTCGTCACGGTGGCCCGCAGGTAGGCCTCGGGCGCCAGGACCGGTACCGCGAGGTGGTCGACGGCCGCGTCGAGGTCGAACTGGGAGATCGTGGTCTTGTGCGGGTTGCCGTCGGCGGGCACGGCCAGCGGGCGCGGCACGTGGTAGGCCTGGCCGGCCGCCGACTCGCCGACACCGGCGGTCATCGGCGCCGCCTGCGGTGCCCTGACTGGCTGAGCCGCCGCCCTGAAGCCTTGCGGTGCGTCATCCTCGGCGCTGCCGCCGGCCGACATCGCCGTGGCGTGCCGGAGCCGGCTGGGCGGCGGCTCGGGCGAGCGGCGGCTGACGTACCACGGCGGCAGCTCGGGCAGTTCGGAGTGCAGGCCGCGGCGGGTGGTGGACAGCACCAGCGGCACCGCGGGCCAGTCCTCCCCGGTGCGCTGGACAACCTGAGCCAGGTAGCTCACCGTCAGCAGCTCGCCGTGCAGGCCCAGGTCATACAACGGCTGCCAGGACGCGCCAGGCACGTGATAGGTCAGCTCAGCCTCGAAGCTGGTCGCGGCCGTCGCCTCGATGGCGGCGGAAACCTCGGTGAACTCGGCGGCACCCGCGCGCTGCTCCGCATCGGCCAGGCGCTGCTCGGCGGCCCGTAGCTCGCGTTCGGCGGCGCGCGTGCGCGCGGCGATATCGCGGCGGCGCTCCAGCGCGC
>JADGPC010000069.1 GCA_017882645.1 Streptosporangiales bacterium
CGCAGGTCATCGGGGTGAACGCGCGTAACCTGGCTACGCTCGAGGTGGACAGGACCGTATTCGCGCGGCTGGCGCCGCAGATACCCGACGGCATCGTCAAGATCGCGGAGTCCGGCGTCCGCGGGCCGCATGACCTGCTGGCCTACGCCGCGGCCGGCGCCGACGCGGTGCTTGTCGGCGAGAGCCTGGTCGTCGGGAAGGACCCGCGGTCCGCGGTCGCCGATCTGGTGACCGCGGGCTCGCATCCAGCACTGCGGACCGACCGAGGAGGCGGCTCATGAGAACGCCGGCTCCGGCGAAACGGCCGGGGACGCCCGGGCCCGGCCAGAACGGGTACGGCCAGGTCGGACCCGACGCCACCGGGCACTTCGGCCAGTTCGGCGGCCGCCTGGCCCCCGAGGCCCTGATGTCAGCCCTGGACGAGCTGACGGCTGCCTACGAGTCGGCCAGGGCCGACCCCGCCTTCGCCGCCGAACTAGGCGGGCTGCTCCGCGACTACGCTGGCCGGCCCACCTTGCTGACCGAGGCTCGCAGGTTCGCCGCCGAGGCGGGCGGCTGCCGGGTGTTCCTCAAGCGCGAGGACCTGACCCATACTGGCTCTCACAAGATCAACAACGTGCTCGGCCAGGCCCTCCTGACCAGGCGGATGGGCAAGACGAGGATCATCGCGGAGACCGGGGCGGGCCAGCACGGCGTCGCCACCGCCACTGCCGCGGCGCTGCTTGGCCTGGACTGCGTGGTCTACATGGGCGAGGAAGACACCCGCAGGCAGGCGCTCAACGTGGCCAGGATGCGGATGCTCGGCGCGGAGGTCGTGCCGGTCACGATCGGCAGCAGGACGCTGAAGGACGCGATCAACGAGACGTTCCGCGACTGGGTCGCGAGCGTGCAGACCACGCACTACTGCATCGGGTCAGTGATGGGCCCGCACCCGTTCCCCGTGATGGTGCGGGATTTCCAGCGGGTGATCGGCGTCGAGGCCAGGGAGCAGATCCAGGCTAAGGCGGGCCGGCTGCCCGACGCGGTCATCGCCTGCGTAGGCGGCGGCTCCAACGCGATCGGCGCGTTCCACGCCTTCATCGACGACGCCGAGGTCGCCCTGATCGGCTGCGAGGCCGGCGGTGACGGAGTGGCCACCGGACGGCATGCCGCCACGGTGTCCGGCGGGTCGGTCGGAGTGATCCACGGAATGCGGACCTACCTGCTCCAGGACGAGGACGGGCAGACGCTGCCGACCCATTCGATCTCGGCCGGGCTGGATTATCCGGGGGTCGGCCCGGAGCACGCCTGGCTGCACGACACCGGGCGCGCCCAGTACCGCGCGATCACCGATGAGCAGGCGATGGAGGCGTTCTCGCTGCTGTGCCGGACCGAGGGCATCATCCCGGCCATCGAGTCGGCGCATGCACTGTCTGGCGCGCTGGCCGTCGGGCGAGAGCTTGGACCCGACGCCGTGCTGCTTGTCAGCCTGTCCGGGCGAGGAGACAAGGACGTGGACATCGCGGCCCGGTACTTCGGGCACCTGGGCCAGGGAGGCGGGCAGTGACCCGCACTGCGGAAAGCCGGGTCGGCGGCGCGTTCGAGCGGGCCGCCGCCGAGCAGCGTGCCGCGCTCGTCGGCTACCTGCCCGCCGGATTCCCGTCCGTGGACGGCGCGATAGCGGCGGCGACCGCTATGGCGCGCGCCGGTGCCGACGTGGTGGAGATCGGGCTGCCCTACTCCGATCCGCTGATGGACGGGCCGGTGATCCAGGAGGCGGTGCACCGGGCGCTGGAGGGCGGCGTTCATATCACTGACGTCCTGCGGACCGTCGAGGCCGTATCGGCGGCCGGCGTGCCGGTTCTGGTGATGACGTACTGGAACCCGGTCGATCATTACGGCGTCGAAGCGTTCGCCCGCGATCTAGCCAGCGCGGGCGGATCCGGCCTGATCACGCCCGACCTCCCGCCGGAGGAGGCGGGATCGTGGCTCGAGGCAGCCGCCGCGCGCGGCCTTGACCCGGTGTTCCTCGTCGCCCCGTCCTCGACCGACGAGCGGATCAAGCTGATCACCGCGGCCTGCGGCGGGTTCGTCTACGCCGCGTCGGTGATGGGGATCACCGGCGCCAGGTCAGCCGTCGGCGGGGCGGCAGCAGGCCTGGTCGAGCGAGTCAGGCAGCACACGACGCTGCCGGTGGCGGTCGGGCTCGGCGTGAGCACCGCGGCTCAGGCCGCCGAGGTGGCACAGTACGCCGACGGGGTCATCGTCGGCTCGGCCTTCGTCCAGCGCCTGCTCAGGGCGTCCGATCCGGCGGCAGGCTGCGCGGGCGTGGCCGACCTCGCGGCCGAGCTCGCCGCGGGCGTGCGCGGCTCTGCTAGCTAGGGCTGACGACGGGGCTGACTGGGGCCGACTCCGGGGCTGCGCCAGGGCCGGCGCCGGGCCAGATTCGATGGGCGCCGTGCCTGGTTGCGAAACACAGAATTTACTCACGAGTAACTACTGTGACCCATTGGCTATGATGTCCTTGTGATGCTCACCTGACCCGCGGGCGCCTGATCAGCGCGCGTCAGTGAGCCCGTCCGGCGGGCCAGCGTCGTCCCTCCGCTTCTCCGGCATTCCCGTGGCGGACGAGACGACAGGAGCGCGGATGGCCCCAACCCCAAATCATCTGACCCAAGTTTCGCCCGGTACGGCGCGGCCCGGCACCGGGCTGTACGACCCGCGGTTCGAGCACGACGCGTGCGGTGTCGGCCTGGTCGCCGACCTGTCCGGACGGCGCGTGCACGGCACCGTTTCCCAGGCGCTGACTGTGCTGCGGAATCTTGAGCACCGGGGAGCCAAGGGCAGTGACCCCGAGACCGGTGACGGCGCCGGGATCCTGACCCAGATTCCGGACGAGCTGCTCCGCTCGGTCTGCGGCTTCACCCTCCCGCCGCCCGGCTATTACGCGGCCGGCCTGGCGTTCCTGCCGCGCGGCGGCGGCGCGGGGGAAGCCAGAACCGAGCAGGCCAGGCAGATCGAGCGGCTCGCCCGGCTCGAGGGACTGGTCGTGCTCGGCTGGCGCGACGTCCCGCACGAGGTCACCGCGTGCGGGACCGGCGCGCAGGCGGTCCTTCCCAGGCTGGCCCAGCTGTTCGTGGCATCGGCGGCCGGCGAGCACGGCCTTGACCTGGACCGGCGGGCCTACTGCCTGCGCAAGCGGATCGAGCACGAGACAGGGATCTACCTGGCCAGCCTGTCCAGCGCGACGATCGTGTACAAGGGAATGCTGACCGCGCTCCAGCTGGAGCGGTTCTTCCCCGATCTCACCGATCCGCGGTACACCTCGGCGCTCGCGCTCGCCCACTCCAGGTTCTCCACCAACACGTTCCCGTCCTGGCCGCTGGCCCACCCGTTCCGGTTCATCGCCCACAACGGCGAGATCAACACCATCCGCGGCAACCGGAACTGGCTGCGCGCCCGGGAGGCGCTGCTGGAGACCGATCTCATCCCGCCAGACGCCGAGGGCACGGGGATCGAGCGGCTGCTGCCGGTGCTCGACGAGTCGGCCAGCGACTCGGCCAGCTTCGACGCCTGCCTCGAGCTGCTGCATCTCGGCGGCCGGTCACTGCCGCACGCCGTGCTCATGATGATCCCGCAGGCGTGGGAGAACGACCACGCCATGAACCGTGACCTGCGGGCCTTCTACCGGTTCCACTCCTCGCTGATGGAGCCGTGGGACGGCCCGGCCCTGATCGCGTTCACCGACGGCACGCTGGCCGGGGCCGTGCTGGACCGGAACGGCCTGCGGCCGGGCCGGTACTGGGTGACCGACGACGGTCTGGTGGTGCTGGCCAGCGAGGTCGGGGTGCTGGACATCGAGCCGTCGCGGATCGTCCGCAAGGGCAGGCTGCAGCCAGGCAAGGTCTTCCTCGTCGACACCGCGGCCGGCCGGATCATCGAGGATGAGGAGGTCAAGGCCGCCCTCGCCGCCGAGCACCCGTATGACGACTGGCTGCACGCCGGCCTGCTGCACCTGGACGACCTGCCGGACCGGATCCGCGAGGTGCCGGACGGCCAGGCGCTCGCGACCCAGCAGCGGCTCTTCGGGTACACCGAGGAAGAGCGCAGGGTCATCCTCGGCCCGATGGCGCGAACCGGGGCCGAGCCCATTGGCTCGATGGGCGACGACACGCCGATCGCGGCGCTGTCCGGCCGGCCGCGGTTGCTCTTCGACTACTTCGCCCAGCAGTTCGCCCAGGTCACCAACCCGCCGCTGGATGCCATCAGGGAGGAACTCGTCACTTCGCTCGCGGCGGCGACCGGTCCTGAGCACAACATCTTCGATCCCGGGCCGACGTCGTGCAGGCAGATCGTGCTGCCCTACCCGGTGATCAGCGAGAGCGACCTGGCCAAGATCATTCACATCAACAAGGACCGGGACCTGCCCGGCTTCGCCGCGCACGTCGTGGACGGGCGTTACCTCGCCGTCGGCGGCGGCCGGGCCTTGCGCGGCCGGCTGGCCGAGATCAGGGCCGAGGTCACCGAGGCGATCAGGGCGGGCGCGAAGATCATCGTGCTCTCCGACCGCGGTGCAGTGAAGTGGCCGGATGGGGAGGCGGGTGGGGGCGGCCAGACCCTGACCGGCGGGCCGCCCGAGCAGGACGCCTCGCAGTGGGCCCCGATTCCGTCGCTGCTGCTCACGGGCTCCGTGCACCACCACCTGATCAGGGACCAGACCAGGACCAGGGCCGGACTGGTCGTGGAGGCCGGGGATGTGCGGGAGACTCATCACGTCGCGCTGCTGATCGGCTACGGCGCGGCCGCGGTCTGCCCTTACCTGGCCATCGAGACCGTGCAGGACATGGCCCGCTCGGGCCTGCTCGCGGGGGTCAGCAGCCGCAAGGCGGCGGCGAACCTGATCAAGGCGCTCGGCAAGGGCCTGCTCAAGATCATGTCCAAGATGGGCGTCTCCACCGTTGCCTCGTACACCGGGGCGCAGATCTTCGAGGCGATCGGCCTGGGTCCCGAGGTCATCGACGAGTGCTTCGCCGGGACGTCGTCCCGGCTCGGCGGCGTCGGCTTCGATCAGCTCGCGGCCGACAACGCGGCCCGGGTCGCGAGCGCCTACCCGCGCCATCCGACCGGGACCGGGCGGATGGAACTGGAGACCGGCGGCGAGTACCAGTGGCGCCGGGACGGCGAGCCGCACCTGTTCAGCCCGGAAGCGATCGCGCTGCTCCAGCACGCCACCCGCACCGGCGAGGCGGACATCTTCGCGCAGTACACGCGGACGATTGACGAGCAGTCGGCCCGGCTGATGACACTGCGCGGCCTGCTGGCCATCCGCGGTGTCGACGCACCCGCCGACCGCGAGGACTCCGGCCAGGGAACCGGCCCGCTCGCCAGGCGGCCGGTCCCGATCGACGAGGTCGAGCCGGTCAGCGAGATCGTCCGCAGGTTCGTCACCGGCGCGATGTCGTACGGCTCGCTGTCAGCCGAGGCGCACGAGACCCTGGCGATCGCCATGAACCGCCTTGGCGGCCGGTCGAACTCCGGCGAGGGCGGCGAGGACGCGGACCGCTACGTCGCCGACGCCAGCGGCGACCTGCGCCGGTCGGCGATCAAGCAGGTGGCCAGCGGCCGGTTCGGCGTGACGAGCGAGTACCTGGTCAACGCCGACGACCTGGAGATCAAGATGGCGCAGGGGGCCAAGCCGGGGGAGGGCGGCCAGCTTCCGGCCCACAAGGTCTACCCATGGATCGCGAAGACCAGGCACTCCACGCCGGGCGTCGGGCTGATCTCGCCGCCGCCGCACCATGACATCTACTCCATCGAGGACCTGGCCCAGCTGATCAGCGACCTGAAGAACGCCAACCCGGCGGCCAGGGTCAGCGTCAAGCTGGTCGCGGAGGTCGGGGTCGGGACCATCGCCGCCGGGGTTTCCAAGGCGCACTCGGATGTCGTGCTGATTTCCGGCCACGACGGCGGAACCGGCGCCTCACCGCTGACCAGCATCAAGCACGCGGGAGCTCCGTGGGAGATCGGCCTCGCCGAGACCCAGCAGACGCTGCTGCGCAACGGCCTGCGGGACCGGGTCGTGGTCCAGGTCGACGGCCAGCTGAAAACCGGCAGGGACGTGATCATCGCTGCGCTGCTCGGTGCCGAGGAGTTCGGCTTCGCCACGGCGCCCCTGGTCAGCGTGGGCTGCGTGATGATGCGGGCCTGTCACAACGACACCTGCCCGGTCGGCGTCGCGACGCAGAACCCCGAGCTGAGACGCCGTTTCGCCGGCCGCCCTGAGCACGTGGTGACGTTCTTCGAGCTGATCGCCGGGCAGGTCAGGGAGTACCTGGCCGTAATGGGCTTCTGCACTCTGGCCGAGGCCGTCGGCCAGGCGGAGCTGCTGAGCCCCGTCGCGCCCGCGGGTGACACCAAGGCGTCCTTCCTCGACCTGGCGCCGCTGCTGCACGTGCCGCCGCTGCCGCCTGGAGCCGCGCGGCGCAAGACGACCAGCCAGGAGAGCCACCTGCACCTGGCGCTGGACAACACGCTGATCCAGCTGGCCGAGGGCGCGCTCGAGGAGGGCAACGCGGTCCGCCTTGACCTGCCGGTCAGGAACGTGAACCGGGCCGTCGGCACCATGCTGGGCTACGAGGTCACCCGGCGCTGGGGCGGCGAGGGCCTGCCCGACGACACGATCACGGTCAGCCTGCACGGGTCGGCCGGGCAGTCACTCGGTGCCTTCCTGCCGCGCGGCATCACGATCAGGCTCAGCGGCGATGCCAACGACTACGTCGGCAAGGGCCTGTCCGGCGGCCGCGTGGTGATCGGGCCGGACGAGACGGCCACGTTCGAGGCCCAGGAACAGGTCATCGCGGGCAACGTGATCGGCTACGGGGCCACCAGCGGGGAGCTGTTCCTGCGCGGCGTGGTCGGCGAGCGGTTCTGCGTGCGGAACTCGGGCGCGACCGCCGTGGCCGAGGGAGCCGGTGACCACGGCTGCGAGTACATGACCGGCGGGCGCGTGGTGGTGCTCGGGCCGGTCGGCAGGAACTTCGCCGCCGGCATGTCGGGCGGTATCGCCTACCTGCTCGATCCGGATCCGGCGCTGGTCAACACCGAGATGGTGGACGTCGAGGAGGTCAGCGCCGGCGACACGGACTTCCTGGCCGGCCTGCTCGCCCGGTACCTGGCCGAGACCGGCTCGGCGGTGGCGGCCGGGTTGCTCGACGACTGGCCTGCCGCGCTGGCCCGGCTGCGCCGGGTGATGCCGAGGGACTACAAGCGCGTACTCGCCGCGACCCGCCGGGCCGAGCGGGACGGCCACGACGTCGCCGAGGCC
>JADGPC010000440.1 GCA_017882645.1 Streptosporangiales bacterium
GAGCCGGTGACCGACATCCACGGCGCGCGCGTGCTCGCGATGCTCGGCGACTCGGTGACCACCGACCACATCTCCCCGGCCGGCGCGATCAAGGCCGACAGCCCGGCCGGGCAGTACCTGACCAGCCACGGGATCGACCGGCGCGATTTCAATTCGTACGGCTCGCGGCGCGGCAACCACGAGGTGATGATCCGCGGCACGTTCGCGAACATCCGGCTGCGCAACCAGCTCGCGCCAGGCACCGAGGGCGGCGTGACGGTCAAGCTCCCCGAGGGCACCCAGACCTCGATCTACGAGGCGTCCCGCGGCTACCTGGAGGAGGGCACGCCGCTGATCGTGCTGGGCGGCAAGGAGTACGGATCAGGGTCCTCGCGCGACTGGGCCGCCAAGGGCACGGCACTGCTCGGCGTCCGTGCTGTCCTGGTCGAGTCGTTCGAGCGGATCCACCGGTCCAACCTGATCGGGATGGGCGTGCTGCCGCTGCAATACCTGCCAGGCGAGAACGCTGGCTCGCTCGGGCTCACCGGCCGCGAGGAATTCGAGATCACCGGAATCGAGGCCCTGAACTCGGGCCAGACTCCGCGCGAGGTTACGGTCACCGCCGACGGTAAGGAGTTCAGGGCGACCGTCCGGATCGACACGCCCGGCGAGGCAGACTACTACCGGCACGGCGGGATCATGCAGTATGTCCTGCGGTCGCTGCTCGAGCGCTAGCCGGCCAACCTAGGAACGGGAGTCACGAGGATGAAGTTTGCCTGGCTGTGCAGTCACGAGTCCTACCAGCCTGAGGAGCTAGTAGAGCAGGCTGTCCTGGCCGAGTCGGCCGGCTTCGACATGGTGCTGGGGTCCGATCACTTCCATCCCTGGGTCGACGACAACTCCGCGGCCGGGTTCGTCTGGAGCTGGCTGGGCGCGGTCGCGGCGAAGACCAGCCGGGTGGAGCTCGGCACCGCCGTCACCTGCCCGCTGTTCCACTATCACCCGGCGATGATCGCCCAGGCCACGGCCACGGTGGACCGGCTCTCCGGCGGCCGGTTCACGCTCGGGCTGGGCACCGGCGAAGCCATCAACGAGAGCCCGATGGGCTTTGCGTTCCCCGGCTACGCGGAGCGGATGGCGCGGATGGGCGAGGCGCTGACCATCATCAGGCGCCTGCTCGACGGCGAGAAGGTCGACTTCGCGGGCGAGTACTACACCCTCGACAAGGCCCGGCTCTACAGCCCGCCGGAGCGTCGCGTGCCCGTTCTGCTCGCGGCCGGCGGCCCCAAGTCGGCCCAGTTCGCCGGCGAGCGGGCCGACGGCGTGATAACCAGCGTCAAGGATCCCGCCGAGACGGTGGCCAAGACCATCGAGCCCTTCCACAAGGCGTGGGCCGGGCGATCCGCCCAGGCGCCCGGGACCGTCCTGGCGACCAGGTGGACCGTCCTGGCCGACGGGCCGGAGCAGGCCTGGGATGCGCTGTCGTCGATGCGCGGGCTGCGGGCACCGGGCAGGCTGGAGGTCAGCGACCCGATGGTGCTCAGGGAGCGGGCCGATGCCATGGACCGGGAGGAGATCCTCGGCAAGTACACGGTGGTCCCGGACTACGACGGGCTGGTGGACACTTACCGGCCGCTGCTGCACGACATCGGAGCCGGCTACATCTCCATCCAGGTGGCGTCGCTGAACCCGATGGAGACGATCGCCGCGATCGGCGAGCATGTCCTGCCGCGGCTGCGCGCCGAGGCCAGCTCGTAGGCGCCCGCAAGCAGCGGGCCCGGAGGCTTTCATTAGCGGCACCCACCTGCGCCGAGCGGGTACGGCAGCCCTCGTCGCCGCGATTCTCGCGCTGGGCTTCAACATGCGAGGGTCGATAGCCAGCCTGCCGCCGCTCTTTCCCGAGCTGAGCACCGTGCTGCACTTGTCGGCCGCGGAGCTGTCGGTGCTTGGCGCCGTCCCGGTTCTCTGCTTCGGCCTGTTCTCCCCGGTCGCAGCGCCGCTCAGCCGGCGCTTCGGCGAGGAGCGCGTGCTCGGGGCCGCGCTCATCGTCCTGGCGGCGGGCCTGCTGCTGCGTGGCTCGGCGCCTGACGTGCTGCTCTTTCCCGGCACCATCGTGGCGTGCTGCGCGATAGCACTGATGAACGTGCTCCTGCCGAGCCTGGTCAAGCGTCGCCGGCCAGACCAGGCCGGGCTGCTGATCGGCCTGTACCTGACCGCCCTGGCCGTCGGCGGGATCATGGGCCCGCTAATCGCCGTGCCGCTGTTCCAGGCGGCAGGAGGCGGCAGCGAGGCCACCTCGATCACGGTAGCGCTGTGGGCGCTACCCGCGCTGGCCGCCGCACTGGCCTGGCTGCCTCAGCTGCGATTCCGTACTCTCCCCGAGTTCCTGCCTGGTGCGGCCCGCGGGCGACGCGGGGCGCTCGCGATGGGCCACCGCCTCCTGGCCTGGCAGGTGGCCGCGTTCTTCGGACTGCAGAGCCTGTCCTATTACGCCGCGCTGTCCTGGTTCCCGACCATGTTCAGGGATCGAGGGATGAGCCCAGCGCACGCCGGCGCGCTGGTTGCGCTGATGAATCTCGGCAATGCCGTGACCGCGCTGCTGATTCCGGTTCTGGCGCACCGAGTGACTGATCAGCGCAGGCTCGCCGTGGTCTCGACGCTGATGACGGCCAGCGGGCTGGCCGGCGCGGGGTTCGGCCCGCTCGGCACTGCACCCTTCTTCATATTCCTGCTCGGCCTCGGCCAGGGCGCGACGCTCGGGCTGGGGATCTTCTACACCATGGCACGTGCGGCTGATCCGGTCGTCTCGGCGTCGCTCTCGGCGTTCGCTCAGGGAGCGGGATACCTGATCGCCAGCGCCGGCCCGCTGCTGATCGGCTTGCTGCATGCGACCAGCGGCGGATGGGCTTTGCCGATCTGGACGCTGCTCGCTCTGGCAATGCTGCAACTCGCGACCGGATGGCTGGCCGGCCGCGCGAAGACCATCAATCCGGACGGCAGTGTCCCGAGCCACGTCTCGGCACCGAAGTCAGCCTGACGAGCGCTCTCGGCGTCGGTCGGTCCCGCTGGCGGGCCTGGGGTTGGCCGGCCGGGCTGGGCCACCTCGGCCGAGCGACTCATCATGAGTTTGGGGGCCGCAAATGCCGCAAAATGGTCGCCACTCTTGACGCGAACGCGTGAAGAGTGGCGGGCGGCGGGTCAGGAGCTGTCAGCGGGACCGACCGGCTCGGCCGGCGGGGCGGCTGAACCGGTCAAACCGGTCAGTTGAGCGCTGACGTCCCAGAGGCGGCGGGCTAGGTCGTCGTCCCTGGCGGTCCTCGACGGCGGGCGGCGGCGGTGCCCGACGTAGTAGCCGCCCGTCTGGCTGGCGACCTCGGGTGAGCTGGCCAGGTAGACGATCCGCCGCGCTGCCGACTCGGGCGTGCGCAGGAAATAACGCCCGACCATCAGGCCGTACCTC
>JADGPC010000441.1 GCA_017882645.1 Streptosporangiales bacterium
CCTGGGCTCATCGGGCCTGGGCTGATCGGGCCGGGCTCATCGGGACTGGGCGGCCGGCCCGCCTGGCACGACGGGCGCGCCCGGCGCGATCGTGACCTCGACCCGCTGGAACTCCTTCAGGTCCGAGTACCCGGAGGTCGCCATCGTCCGGCGCAGCGCGCCCATCAGGTTCATCGAGCCGTCGGCCACCGTGGACGGGCCGTGCAGGATCTGCTCGAGCGTGCCGACCGTGCCGACCCTGAGCCGGTCGCCCCGCGGCAGTTCCGGATGGTGCGCTTCGCTGCCCCAGTGATAACCGCGGCCGGGCGCCTCGGCGGCCCTGGCGATGGGCGAGCCGACCATGACGGCGTCGGCGCCGATCGCCAGCGCCTTGGCGATGTCGCCGCTGCGGGTCATCCCGCCGTCCGCGATCACGTGCACGTACCGGCCGCCCGACTCGTCGAGGTATTCCCGGCGGGCGGCGGCCACGTCCGCGACGGCCGTGGCCATCGGTACCTTCACGCCCAGGACAGCGGCCGTAGTCTGGCCCGAGCCGCCGCCGAAGCCGACCAGGACTCCGGCCGCGCCGGTGCGCATCAGGTGCAGGGCGGCCGTGTAGGTGGCGCAGCCGCCCACGATCACCGGGACGTCGAGCTCGTAGATGAAGTGCTTCAGGTTCAGCGGCTCGGCCTGGCTGGACACGTGCTCGGCGGAGACGGTCGTGCCCCGGATGACGACGAAGTCGGTGCCCGCGTCGATCACGGCCTTGTGGTACCGGAGCGTGCGCTGCGGCGACAGCCTGGCGGCGATCGTCACCCCGGCCGCCTTGATCTCCGAGATCCGCTGCCCGATCAGCTCGTCCTTGATCGGCTCGGCATAGATCTGCTGCAGCCGCGCGGTCGCGGTCGCGTCGTCCAGGGTCGCCATCTCCTGGAGCAGCGGCTCCGGGTCGTCATACCTGGTCCACACGCCCTCGATGTCCAGCACGGCGAGGCCGCCGAGCTTGCCGATCGCGATCGCCGTGGCGGGCGAGACCACGCTGTCCATCGGCGCTGTCACCAGCGGCAGCTCGAACCGGTAGGCGTCGATCTGCCAGGCGATCGAGACGTCCTCCGGCCGCCTGGTCCGGCGGGACGGCACGATGCCGATCTCGTCAAGTGCGTAGGCGCGGCGACCGCTCTTGCCGCGGCCGATCTCCATCTGAGTCACCAGGCCAGTCTGCCAGCCCGGCCAGCCCGCGGCCGGGAGGGAGCACGGGCGAGCCGCCCGCGCCGGACTTCCCGGCTAGCTGGCCGGGCCGCTGTAATTCGGCGCCTCGGCCACCATGTGCACATGGTGCGGGTGGCTCTCGACCAGCCCGGCACCGGTGATCTGGATGAAACGGGCATCCTGCAGGTCGGCGATAGTCCTCGCGCCGCAGAAGCCCATGGCCGCGCGCAGGCCGCCGTCTAGCTGCCCGGCGACCGCGGTCAGCGGGCCCCGGTAGGGCACCCGGCCCTCGATGCCCTGCGGCACCAGCTTGTCCTCGCTCAGCACGTCGTCCTGGAAGTAGCGGTCCTTGGAGTAGGACCGGCCGCGCTCGCGGTTGCGCATGGCGCCGACCGATCCCATGCCGCGGTACAGCTTGAACTGCTCTCCGCCGATGATCACGAGTTCGCCCGGCGCCTCCTCGCAGCCGGCCAGCAGGCTGCCGAGCATCACCGTGTCAGCTCCGGCCGCGATCGCCTTGGCGATGTCGCCCGAGTACTGCACGCCGCCGTCGCCGATCACCGGCACGCCGGCCGGCCTGGCCGCCCGGGCCGCCTCGTAGATCGCGGTAATCTGCGGCACGCCGACGCCGGCCACCACCCTGGTCGTGCAGATCGATCCCGGGCCGACCCCGACTTTCACCGCATCCGAGCCAGCGTCGATCAGCGCCTGGGCGCCTGCCCTGGTCGCGACGTTGCCACCGATCACCTCGACCCTGGCGTTGGCCTTGAGCTGGGCGATCATGTTGAGTACCGCCTGGGCGTGGCCGTGCGCGGTATCCACGATCAGGAAGTCGACCGCGGCGTCGATCAGTGCCTGCGCGCGCCGCTTGGCGTCCTCGCCGACCCCGACAGCCGCGCCGACCATCAGCCGCCCCTGCGCGTCCTTGGTCGCGTTGGGAAATTTCTCGCTCTTGGTGAAGTCCTTGACCGTGATCAGTCCGCGCAGCAGTCCCTGCGCGTCGACGAGCGGCAGCTTCTCGACTTTGTTCTCCGACAGCAGCCGCAGGGCCTGCTCGCGCGATACCCCGACCGGCGCCGTGATCAGGGGCATCGGCGTCATCAGCTCGCCGGCCCGGCGGCTGTGGTCCTGCTCGAACCTGATGTCCCGGTTAGTGATGATCCCCAGCAGCACGTCGTCCGGGGAGACGACCGGCAGGCCGGAGATGCGGTACCGGCCGCACAGCTCCTCGACCTCGGCGATGGTCGCCTCCGGGCCGCAGGTGACCGGATTGGTGATCATCCCGGCCTCTGAGCGCTTGACGATGTCGACCTGGTGCGCCTGCTCGTCGATGGACATGTTGCGGTGCAGGACGCCGATGCCGCCCTGCCTGGCCATCGCCACGGCCATGGTGGCCTCCGTGACCGTGTCCATGGCCGAGGACAGCAGCGGCATCTGGATTTTGATCCGCCGGGTCAGCCGGGCGGTCGTGTCAGCCTCGCTGGGCATGAGCTGAGAGTGCGCGGGCAGCAGCAGCACGTCATCGAACGTAAGAGCGGGCGGGCCAAACTTGGCGTCGTCGGTCATATCTCTCCGAGATGGTCGCCGGGTTGTAGTCCATCCTAGTTATCGCCGCGCCTGCGGGCGCAGCGCACGCGGCCGTGGCGCGGCCACGGCCGGAGTCCGGGCCAGCGGACGGCGGCGCAAGCGGCACTGGAGGCAGACGTGCTCGACGACCTGGTCGGCAATCTGCGCTGCTCGACCTGCGGTGCGGGTCTGACCAGGCTGGATAGCGCGCTGCGCTGCGACGCCGGGCACTGGTTCGAGATCGCGCGCCAGGGTTATGTGAGCCTGCCGCCGCCCGGCGCGCCTGGCGGCAGTGGCGACACGGCCGCGATGGTTCGGGCCCGCAGCGAGTTCCTGGCCGGCGGCCATTACGCCGGTATCGCGGGCCTGCTGGCCGACGCCGGCGCCGCATCGCTCGCTGTCGCGAGCCCGGCCCCCGTCCCGCGGCAGGACGGGCACGGGGACGGGCAGGGCACGCCGACCCCAGCGTGCTGGCGGCCGCGATCGGCCGGCTGCCCGATCCCGTGCCGGTCACGCTGTCGGTGCGGCTGACCGTCCTGCGGCCGCGCCGCTGAGCGCGGCCGCGGTACGGAGCGCGGCGGCCGCGCCAGTTACGAACGAGGCCGCCTCCGGCCGGGGCGGCCGTTCCGGCGCCCGGCCGTGCTGGCGCTGAACGTGTTCGCGCCGCGCGACGGGGCGGAACTGCGCCTCATCCTGCGGCCCGACTGCGCGCTGCTGGGCGTCACGCCGGCCACCGATCACCTGGCCGAG
>JADGPC010000442.1 GCA_017882645.1 Streptosporangiales bacterium
GCGCAGGCCGCCGGGGCCTGCCAGAAGGCCCGGTAATAGGCCTTGCGGTAGTAGTAGCAGGTGAACCTGAAGCCCATCGGGCCGCCGATGATGATGATGGCCGGGGTCAGCGCGGTCAGCCACGGGATCCAGTGGAATCCCGCGCCCGCCGTGCAGGTCGTGGCCAGGCACGGCGAGTACAGCGGCGAGATGTAGGGCGCCCAGAAGTAATCCTTGTTGACCAGGGAGGCCCAGGTCAGGTAGATCACGACGATGGCCAGGAAGGTCGCGGTGATGGCCGGCTGGCGCCACCACGGATCCCGGCGCAGCGTCTTGCTCGCGATCTGCGCCCTGGTCTTGGCCGGCGCCTGCGTTACCTGCGTCATCGACGCCTCCGCGTTGAGACTGAAGTCGATCGTCCAGTGTCGTAGCACTGGGTCATCGCCCGCGCGCTGTCCGTTCAGACGGGTCGTCCCGTCCCGGTAGCGCAGCGCTGCCCGCGTTGCCCACAGAACCTTATTCCAACGGTAATCATCATGCCGCCCTGGGTGTAGCTTCTCCCGGTGTGACTCTCGCTACATGGTCGCCGTTGCCGGCGCGCTGTCGAGAGCGCGGCGCAGGAAGTCGACCTGGAGCAGCAGCAGGTTCTCGGCGACCTCCTCCTGCGAGGCCATGTGCGTCACGCCAGACAGCGGCAGGACCTGGTGCGGCCGCCCGGCGGCGAGCAGCGCCGAGGACAGCCGCAGCGTATGCGCGACCACGACGTTGTCGTCGGCCAGGCCGTGGATGATCATCAGCGGCCTGGACAGCTTGGGCGCGTCGGCGAAGAGCGAGGACTGGTCGTAGGCGGCGGGGTTGTGGTCAGGGTGACCCAGGTACCGCTCGGTGTAATGCGTGTCGTACAGCCGCCAGTCGGTGACCGGCGCGCCGGCGACCGCCGCGTGGAACACGTCGGGCCGCCGCAGCACCGCGAGCGCGGACAGGTAGCCGCCGAACGACCATCCCCTGATCGCCACCTTGGACAGGTCGAGATCGGAGTTGAACTCCCCGGCCGCGGCGAGCGCCTCGACCTGGTCCTCGAGCACGGGTTCGGCCAGGTCGCCGGCCACGGCGCGGTCCCACTGCGGCCCGCGGCCCGGGGTGCCCCGGCCGTCGGCGACGATCACGGCGAAGCCCTGGTCAGCGAACCACTGCGAGGTCAGGTAGGCGTCGGCGCTGGCAAGCACGCGCTGCCCATGCGGCCCGCCGTACGGATCCATCAGAACCGGGAGCCTCGCCGAGCCCGGCTGGTGCCAGGACGGCAGCAGCAGCGCCGTGCGGATCTCCCGCCGTCCGGCCCGCACCAGTTCGACCCGCAGGCCGCCGAGTGCGGGCTGCTCGGCCAGCGAGGCGATCGTCGTCGCGACCGCTGGCCCGGCCGGCTGGTCGCGCAGCACCGTGACGGTCAGCCCGTGACCGGCCATCGACCGGCTGGCCAGCACGGTCGTGCCGCCCGCCCGGATGGCTCCGTGCACGCCGCGATGCTCGGCGGCCCCGTGGCCGTGCAAGGCCGCCTTCGTGCCGTCCCGCCGCACCGTCCCGTCCGGCCGCACGGTGCAGTCCCCAGAGACCCGGCTCAAGCCGCCCGGGCCGTAGGCCCAGACTCCGACCTCGGTGGACTCGGCGTCCGAGCCGGACACCAGTACGGTATCGCCGTCCACCGACAGGACGGCCCTGACCTGCAGGTCAGGCGGAGTGACGGGTTCCGCGGTGCGGTCGGACAGCTGCCGCTCGCTGGCCACGAGCAGCCGCCGCGCGCCATCGGCGTCCGCGGTCCAGGCGATCCGGCCGTCGGCCAGCCGTCCGGGGACGCCGGGCACGATGTCCAGCCAGCACGCGTCCGCGTCGTCCCGCAGCAGCGAGGTCGCGCCGGTCTGCGGATCGACGGCCAGCAGCTGCATCCGGCGCTGGTCCCTGGACTGGACGACGATCAGCGGCGCACCGGAATCCCAGCTGGCCGTGGTGAGATAGCCGAACACGCCGGCGTCCCACCGGACCGGGACCGAGCTCCCGTCCAGGTTCACGATCATTAGCTGAACAAGGGCGTTCGGGGTGCCCGCCGCGGGATAGCCGACCTCGGCGGGCGGCTTGCCGGGATTGGCCGGATCGGCGATGAACCAGCGGTTGACGGCGGAGTTGTCGACCCTGGCCACCAGCAGGGCCGACCCGTCCGGAGCCCACCAGTACCCGCGCATCCGGCCCATCTCCTCGGCCGCCACGAACTCGGCCAGCCCGTAGGTGACATCACCCGGGCGGTCATCGCCATGCGGCCCGATCAGCTCGGCGTCGGTGCCGGCGGCGAGGTCGGTGATCCGCAGCGCACCGTTGCAGACGTAGGCGACCCGCCGGCCCGCCGGGTCCGGCCGCGGATCGATGGCCGGCGACCGGGCGCCGGCCGGCCGGGGACCGTGGCCGTCCGGCGTCAGTTCGGCCGTGTACACCTGGCCGGCGATGGCGAGCGCGGCCATCGTGAAGCCGGCGTCCGTGGCAAATGCCACCACCCCGCCGGCCTGCTCACGAGATCGCTCCCGCCGGGCCCGTTCCTCTTCTGGCTCGTCCATACCGGCACCGATCGCGATCGGATCGACGACCAGCCGCTCCGACCCGGCGGCCGGGCTGGCCTGCGGATCAGCGGGCAGGTCGAGCACCCACAGGCAGGTGACCGGATCGCTGCCGCCCTTGCTGCGCAGGAAGGCGATCCGGCTGCCGTCGGCCGAGATCTGGAACGAGCGCGGCGCGCCGAGGCTGAAGTGACGGGTTCTGGCCTGCTGGCGCGGGAAGGTGTCGGTCATGACAGTAGATCCTGCCAGGCCGCGCCGGCGCCGGCCGGCGAGCGCCAGCTAGCTATCCTCACCGCATGGACGAGGTTGACGGCAGGCGACTGATGCTCGTGCACGCCCACCCGGACGACGAGTCGATCGGGACGGGCGCCACGATGGCCAAGTACGCGGCGCAGGGAGCCCAGGTGACCCTGGTGACCTGCACTCTGGGCGAGCTCGGCGAGATCATCCCGCCCGACCTGGCCGACCTGGCCTGGGACCGGGAGAACAAGCTCGGCCAGTACCGGATCGGCGAGCTGGCCGCGGCCTGCGCCGCGCTCGGGGTGACCGATCACCGCTTCCTCGGCGGAGCCGGCCGCTGGCACGACTCGGGGATGATGGGCACGCCGTCGAACGACTGGGACGGCGCGTTCTGGCGTGCCGACGTCGAGGAGGCCGCCGGCGAGCTGCTCGAGATCATCAGGCAGGTGCGGCCGCAGGTGCTCGTGACCTACGACTCGAACGGCTTCTACGGGCACCCCGATCACATCCAGGCGCACCGGGTCGGCTGGCGGGCCTTCGAACTGGCCGACGGGCTGGTGCGCAAGTTTTACGCGACCGCCATCCCGAAATCGGTCCTGGCCGAGGGGATCAGGCTGATGCGGGAGTCCCAGGCGGACGGACCCGGGCCAGCCGAGCCGGCGGGCGCGGCCGGGTCGGAGTTCCAGGCCGCCGACTCGGCGGATGACCTGCCGTTCGGCGTGCCGGACGATCAGGTGACCACGGAAATCGACGCGCGGGCCTACCTGGACGCCAAGCTGGCGGCGATGCGCGCGCACGCCAGCCAGATCGCGGTGGACAGCCCGTTTTTCGCGCTGTCCGACCGGGTGGGGCAGCGTGCGTTCGGCGTCGAGTACTACACGCTGCTCGCCGGAGCTCGCGGCCCAGGCGCCGGCAGTAATGGCCGGGAGCCCGATCTGTTCGCCGGAATTGACTAGTCTCCGATCGTGACCCGCGGCCTGACGACGATCACCTACCTCGCGCTGTTCCTGTTCGGAGCGGCGCAGGGAGTGCTCGGCGCGTTCTATTACAACTCCGGGCCGCCGCCGCTGGCATCGCTCGGATTCGACCTGGCCATCCTGGCCACCTGCCTGCTGGCAGGATGGGGAACCGAGCGGCCGGCGGCGGCCTTCCTGCCCGCCCTCGGCTGGTTCATCGCGGCGTTCGTGCTGGCCTCAGGGACAAAAGGCGGCAGCGTCATCGTCACGGCCAGCAGCGGCGGCGAGTGGTTCCTCTTCGGCGGCGCCGCGTGCGCGATGATCGGCGCGCTCGCGGGCTTCACCGTCTGGTCCAGGCGCAAGCCGGCCAGTTCCCGCGACTGACTCCGCGACCGATGGTTGCGGCGGTGTTAGCTGAGCGCCTCGGCGGCCGGTGATGTGGCGTCCAGCGGGACCGAGCCGACGGGCGCCGGGGGCGGCGGGGCCGGGGCGGCGAGCATCAGCGCGCAGGTCAGCATCAGCGCGACGACGAAGACGCAGTAGATCCAGAACGCCGGAGTCAGGCCGGAGCTGATCGTCAGCCCGGCCCGCGCGGCCTGGCCTGGCGTGATCCCGAACTGCAGCGGCGAGGCCGCCTGGCCGACCGCGATCAGGGCCGAGATCGCCTGGGCGGCCAGCGGAATGACCGCGCCTGCCAGCAGCACTGCCCCGTACCTGACCGGGCGCCACGCGGCCGCCGCGACCACCGCGGCGACGAGTGCGACCATCACGGCGACGTCGCCGGCGATCACCAGCGCCGGATTCGCGAACGCGTTGCCCGCGGTCAGCGACTGCGTTGCCCCGGCCGCGGTCCGCAGGACGTAGCTGTCCCAGGACGGAGCGAAGGCGATCGCGGTGCCGAGCGCGGCGACCGTCGCGAGGGCCAGGGTCAGGGTGGTCTCCAGGCCCCGCGGCCGACCCGGTGCGCCGGTCGGGGTGAGCCAGACGGCCGCCGCCGAGCCAGCCGCACAAGCGGCCCAGCCGATCAGGCTCAGGGTGAGACCGGCCCCGAACAGGTGCGGGCCGCCGGTGATCGCGGTGCCGGCGTCGGCGAGGAAGAGGCCGAACGTGACGATGCTGGTCCCCGCGGCGAGCAGCGCTCCGGCCCGCTGGCGGGCGCCTCCGAGCAGGATGAGAACTGCGGCCGCGGCCCATGCGGCGAGGTAGATCGCATGCGGCACGACTTCGGCCGCCTGCCGGGACAGGCTCACTGCGCCGAAGTAACCGGGGAAGAGCCCGCCGATGCCGAAGCCGACGCCGGCGGCCAGCAGCGCCGCCGCGACAACGCCGCGTCTCGGGCGGCTGGCGACCGGGCCGGGCTGCTGGCTGACCGGGACGATCGAGCGCCGGGCCTCGATCTCGGTGAACTTGGACCACGCGTCCTGCCAGCCCTCGGAGTTCTCCGGCCACCACTCAAGCGGCTGCGCCTGCGTGCCTCCCGCGGGCCAGATCCCGTAGAAGCCGGTCCCTCGGCCGATCTCGTACCTGGCCCCCCGGTACGAGATGATCACTTCCTCATGCACGGTTCGCGGCCTTTCCGCTCAGTTGGATCCGATCTCAGCTCATCGCGCCTCGCGCCATGCTACGGACCAGGAGCGTAGGTTCCGAACCTCCAGGCTGCCTGGACGGAACCTGAGGCCTTCCTGATGCCTGGACCGCCGCTCCGAGATTCGGCTCATGCCGCCGGCGGGCTGGCCAGGGCGGCACGGGTGATGGCCGCGAATCCGATCACCAGCGGCAGGGCTCCGAGCAGTTCGAGCGGGCCTGCCCCGGCGAACTGGATCCCGACCGGCCCAAGCAGCAGCACGGCACTCCAGACCGGGACGCGCCGGGACCTCAGCCCTCCGATGCCGAGCGCGAGGACGCCGAGCGGGAAGGCCACCGCTGCCACATTCGACCAGGCCGCGAAGGGCAGGCTCAGGTAGCTGCTCTGGATGTGGGCGGACAATGCGAGCGGAAGCTTGGGCTGCCCGGTGAGCGCGTAGCCGAGCATTCCGTGCGCGATCGCGTCGTAGCCTATGCCGACGGTGCCGATCGCGGTGGCGATGACGCCGACCGTCAGGAAGCTGGCGCCCTTGCCGTTGGCGAGCTGGAGAGCCGATCCGATCCCGGCGGCCAGCAGCCCCAGGCCGATGCCGATCAGGAGGTGGGCGGCGGCCCACTGGGTGGCATGGGCGTCGATCCAGGCGACGAAGGCCCTGTTGCTGTTCTCGGCCGTCGGGTGCAGCGCGAAACCGGGCGCGGGCCGGACTTCCCCGAACTGTCCGACCGCGAGCGGGAAGTGCTCTCGCTGGTGGCTGACGGCAAGACTAATCCTGAGATCGCCAGGGTGCTGTTCATCAGCGCCAAGACGGTCCGCAACCACGTCTCGAATATCTTCGCCAAGCTGCACGTGGCGGACCGGGCCCACGCGATCGCACGGGCCCGCGATGCCGGGCTCGGATCGCCGCTCGGCTAGCGGCAGCGAGCCCGCAGCTCGCAGCCCGCGGTCCGCTGCGTCAGCCGCGCCAGCGCAAGAGCCCGAGAGCGATCAGGTAGGCAAGGCCGCCGATCGCGCACAGCCAGTCGTACGGGCTGCCGCTCTGGCCGCGGGCGATCGCGACCAGCCAGGCGACGATGAGCGCGATGATGACCGTCAGCCCGGACAGCGCCGTCGCCCGCAGGTCGATCATGGCGAACCGCTCGTCCCGGCCGTCGCCGCGCAGTCCGCGGACGGTCTCGCTGCGGCTGCCGGCCAGGAGTACGAACAGCCCGAAGGCCGTCATGATGATAAGGCCGGACACGCCGACCACCGGCTGTCGGCCGATCAGGCCCGCGACGAGAATGGCGGCTCCGAGCACCAAGGAAGATGCCGGCAGGAACCACTTGGACTGGGTTATCGTCCGGCTACGCTCGCTGGTCATCGAATATCTCCTCGACCGTAGTACCGAAGTAGCGGGCCAGGGCGAGGGCCAGCGGCAGCGACGGGATGTAGCGCTCGTTCTCGATCGAGTTGATCGTCTGGCGAGAGACGCCCATCGCGTCGGCTAGCTGGCCCTGCGCCAGATTCCGCGCCGTCCGCAGCCCGCGAATCTTGTTCCGCACGACCTGTTCCTCACCCGGCGCTCGTCGGGCTGTGCCGCCGCCCGCAGCGGCCCGGCGGGCGGCTGTAGATCGCGACGAAGACGGCGGGCAGCCACGCCACCATGACGATCGGGGCCCAGCTGTCCAGCCGGATGGCATTGATCACTGCCGTCGCGCCGACGGCCGCCCCGATGATCAGGCCGATCCGCCGTGTCCATACCTCGAACTTCGATTTCGTGGCCCTTTTCCTTCTGTCAAGTGCGCTTTACATGTCAAGTAAACTTGACACAGTCGTGGCTGTCAAGTCTGCTTTCCACCTGGATGCGGGTCTGGCTAGCGACCGTGCCCCGCAAGCCGCTCGGCGGCCGTAGCTGGCTGGCCTGGGCGGATGGGAGGCAGTCACGGTGCCGGTTCCATGCCGGTGCCCGGTCAGTTCGGCCAGGCAGTCACCCGTTTTGCCGTTTATGCACATTTCCCGACTCGCTGACGCCCCGATCGTGCCAGATGGATGGCACATTCATGCTCATGTACCCGACTGAAAGTGCCATCCATCCGCTCCAGCGGCGCGGCGCGGCGGTGGTCAGGTGCCGCGGGCGGCGGGATACCTGGGCCGCCTGAATGCCGGGCCGTGCCGGACACAGGATGCCGGGCGCGGTGGCGGGAGCGCAGAGGCTCGCGGTTAGCGCGCGCCGGTCGGCAGGAGCTCGGCGGGGATGTCCGCGAGCGCTGCGCGGAGTTCCTCGCCGAGCGCCTTGGCCTGGGGGTCGAGCCTGGTGCTGGCCGCGACGCCGCGGCCGAGCAGGCCGACGACCACGAAGTTGAGCGCCAGCAGGTTGGCCAGCCGGTACCGCTCGATCCGCAGCCCGGCCGCCGACGGGATCAGGTCGGCGAGGCGCTCGGTGGTCAGGTAGCGGTCCAGCCAGGCGAACTCGGCCTCGGTGCGGACCCAGACGCCCACGTTGGCATTGCCGCCCTTATCGCCGGACCTGGCCCCAGCGAGGACGCCGAGCGGGACCCGCCTGGTGGGCCCGGCGGGCGGCGGCGGAGTTTTGCCCGCCGCAGGCTCGGAAGGCTCGGGCGAAGCGGAGCCGGACGGCTCGGCGCGGGCCGGGCCCGTCCAGGCCGGCTCGCCGTCGACGATGACCCTGGTGCTCACCAGATCGGCGGGAACAGCGCTCGGCCAGAACACCCCGTACATCGACGCATCGCCAGGCGGGGTCAGCGCGTAGAAGCCGGGATAGCTGGCCAGTCCCGTCTCCACCACGGCGGCCGAGAACGCCCGCCCGACCTTCGCCTTGTCCTGGTCGAGCACGGCGATCCGCAGCAGCGCCGGCTCCGAGCCGACCAGCTCGACGTCGGCGGTCTGGAACGCGTCCTTGCCGCCATCGACCCGCGCCCAGATCGCCCGCTCGGCCAGATCGGCCTTGGCGGCCACGTCGAGGCCCTCGATGGCCAGGATCATCGAGTTTCGGTAGCCGCCCGCGTAATTCAGCGACACCTTGAGGTCGGCGGGCGGCGGCTCGCCGCGCGCGCCGGACAGCCGGACCCGGTCCGGCCCGACCTGCTCGATGGCGATCGTGTCGAACCGCGCCGTCACGTCCGGGTTCAGGTACCGCGGGCCGCCGATCTCGTACAGCAGCTGGGCGGTGACCGTGCCGACCGAGACCTGCCCGCCGGCGCCGGGATGCTTGGTGATCACCGCCGACCCGTCGGCCGCGAGCTCGGCCAGCGGGAAGCCCGCGTGGACCAGGTCGGGCACTTCCCCGAAGAACGCGTAGTTGCCGCCGGTCGCCTGGCAGCCGCACTCGATCACGTGGCCGGCGACCACCGCGCCGGCCAGCTCGTCCAGGTCGTCGCCGGTCCAGCCGAACCGCCACATGCCCGGGCCGACGGCGAGGGCCGCGTCGGTGACCCGGCCGGTGACCACGATGTCGGCGCCAGCCGAGAGTGCCTGGGCGATCGGCAGGCCGCCGAGGTAGGCATGCGCGGTCAGCGGCGTGACGCCAGCCTCGGCGAGCGTCTCGCCGGTGTCGGAATTGGCCAGCTGGTGGCCGGACCGCATCAGCCCAGGCAGCCTGGCGAGCAGGTCGTCGCCTTCGACGTGCGCGACCACTGGCGTCAGCCCGGCCCGCCTGGCCAGCTCGGTGACCGCCGCCGCGCAGCCCGCCGGGTCGAGGCCGCCGGCGTTGGAGACGATCTTGATGCCGCGTTCCAGGCAGGTCGGCAGCACCTGCTCGACCTGGGTCAGGAACGTCCTGGCGTATCCGGGCCGTCCGCCCAGCATGGCCTTGCCGAGCAGCAGCATCGTCAGCTCGGCCAGCCAGTCGCCGGTCAGCACGTCGATCGGGCCGCCCCCGACCATCTCGCGCGCCGCGGACACCCGGTCGCCGTAGAACCCGCTGCAGTTGGCGATCCTGAGCACGTCCTGGCTGGTCACCTCAGCCGTCCAGGCCGGCCGGGACCCAGGCCGGCTCGCGCTTGGCCGCGAACGCCGTCATGCCCTCGCGGGCCTCGTCGGAGCCGAAGTACTGCCCTGACAGCTCGGCCATCCGCGCGAGCCCGCCCGCCACGCTCTGCGCCGGGACATCTCGCAGCACGCCCTTGGTGGCCGCCAGCGCCCCCGGCGCCGCGCGGAGCAGCATCCCGGCGTACCTCGCGACCTCGGCATCGAGGTCCTGCGCCGGAACGGCCCTGGTCAGCAGCCCGATCTCGGTAGCGCGTGCGGCGCCGAAGACCTCGCCGGTCAGGAAGTACTCGGCGGCCGCCCTGGACGGCATCCGCCGCAGGCAGGGAACCGAGATCACGGCCGGGACCACGCCGATCCGCACCTCGGAGAACGCGAAGCTGGCCCGGTCGACGGCGACCGCCACGTCACTCGCGGCGACCAGGCCGATCCCGCCGGCCCTGGCCGCCCCGTTGACCCGGCAGATGACCGGCTTGGAGCTGTCCCAGAGCAGCTGGATGACCCCCGACATCAGCGAGGTCGCTCCGGTCGGAGTGGTCAGCGCCTCCTTCAGGTCGGCGCCCGCGCAGAACACCTTGCCCGCCCCGGTCAGGATGACGACCCGGACGCCCGGATCGCTCATCGCCTGATCGAGCGCGGCCCGCAGCTGGGTCAGCAGCCCGGTCGACAGGGCGTTCGCGTTGTGCGGCGAGTCGAGCGTGACCGTGCAGATCCCGCCCGCGGTCTCCGCGCGGACGAGCGGCGCCTGGTCAGCTTCGGTCATCATCGCTCCCCGTATCGTCAGGTCCAGCTTCGTCGGTCAGGGCAGCGGTGACGATCGCGAGCAGGTCGCCCGCGTTCACCTGAGCGCCGGAGCTGACCCGCAGCTCGGCCAGAACGCCGGCCGCCGGGGCGACGATCTGGTGCTCCATCTTCATCGCCTCCAGAACCAGGACCAGCTGCCCGGCGAGCACCCGGTCGCCAGGACCGGCCGCGATCCGGGTCACGCTGCCCGGCATCGGCGCGATCAGCGAGCCTGACTCGGTCACCCGGTCCGGCGCTGGCAGCCGCTCGAGCAGGGTGAGCCGGACCGAGCCGAGCGCGGAGTCGACCCACAGCATCTCGCCCGCCCGGGTCACGGTGAACTCGCAGCGCACCCCGGCGACCTCGAGGGTCACCTGCCCGGGCGCGAACGCGACAACCTCCGAGTCGGGTTCGGCGTCCGCGAACGTGATACCCGTCCTGGACCAGTGATAGCGGACGTCGATCCGCCCGCGCGGCCCGGTGAAGGAGGTCAGCTGCGGCTGGCTGGCGACGTTGCGCCAGCCGCCGGGGATCGACGCGGCGACTCTGGCATCGCGCCGGTTCGCGGCGGCCACGGCCACCGCGGCGGCCGCCGCCGAGATCCGGCAGGCATGCTCGCTGGCCCTGAGCCCGGCGAGGTCGTAGCCGTCCAGCAGGGAAGTGTCGGCGCCGCCGTCGAGGAAGACCGGGTGGCGCAGCACGCTGACCAGCAGGTCACGGTTGGTCGCCGGACCGGCGATCCGCGCTCCGGCCAGGCCGGCCGACAGCCGCCTGGCCGCCGCGTCGCGGCTCGGCGCCCAGGCAATCACCTTGGCCAGCAGCGCGTCGTAGTGGGCGGAGACGACGGTGCCGGGTTCGACCCCGGAGTCGAGCCTGAGGTAGGGTCCTGGCCCGCCGGGCAGGCTGAAGGCGGAGTCGACGTCAGGGACGGCGATGGCGTGCACGGGACCGCCGGACGGCCGGAATCCCTCAGCCGGGTCCTCGGCGTACAGCCGCGCCTCGATCGCGTGCCCGGCCGCGGAGGGCGGATGCCCGGGCAGCGGCCGTCCTTCGGCGATCGCCAGCTGCAGTGCGACCAGGTCGATGCCGTGCACGCACTCGGTGACCGGGTGCTCGACCTGGAGCCTGGTGTTGAACTCCAGGAAGTAGAACTCCCCGTGCTCACCGTCGCTGGCCCGGGCCCCGGTGTCGGCGACGAGGAACTCCACTGTGCCCGCGTTGACGTACCCGACCGACCGGGCCAGCGCGGCGGCGGCGGACAGCAGCCGCTCCCGGAGGCCGGGACCGACCGCGGGAGACGGCGTCTCCTCGATCACCTTGGCGTACCGGCGCTGTACCGAGCAGTCGCGTTCGGTCAGCGACCAGACCGTCCCGGCCTGGTCGGCCAGCACCTGCACCTCGATATGGCGGGCGCCGGTCAGCAGCGGCTCGCAGAACAACGTCCCGTCGCCGAACGCGGCCTGCGCCTCACGCCGCGCCGACTCGATCGCCTCGTCAAGCTCGCTGGCCGCGAAGACCGCCCGCATCCCCCGGCCGCCACCGCCAGCGGATGCCTTGACCAGGACGGGGAACCTGGTCACCGACCCCGGGTCGAGCTCAGGCAGGACCGGGACACCGGCCGCCGCGGCCCTTTTCCGCGCCTCAATCTTGAGTGCCATGGCCTCCATGGCCTCCGGCGGCGGACCGACCCAGACCAGGCCGGCGGCGAGCACCCGCCGCGCGAATCCCGGGTCCTCGGCGAGGAACCCGTAGCCGGGGTGGACGGCGCCGGCGCCGGCGGCGAGCGCGGCGGCCACGATCGCCTCGCCGTTCAGGTAGGTCTCGGCCGGGCTCGCCCCCGGCAGCCGGACCGCGCGGTCGGCCTCGGCGACGTGCGGGGCGCGCGCGTCCGGGTCGGAGAAGACGGCCACCGTCGTGATGCCGGCCGCGCGGCACGACCGGAAAACCCGCCGGGCGATCTCGCCGCGGTTGGCCACCAGCAAGCAGCTGATCACGGCACGCCCCTCACATCCGGAAGATGCCATAGCGGCTCTGGCCGGCCAGCCCAGCCCCGGCCGCCGGTCCCGCCCCGGCGCCATCGGGCCGTCCGGTGGGACCGGGCGCGCCGTCGATCACCGACAGGCACATGCCGAGCACGGACCTGGTGTCGCGCGGATCGATCACGCCGTCGTCGTAGAGCCTGCCGGACAGGAAGAACGCCTGCGACTCGGCCTCGATCTGCTCCTCCACCATCGTCCGCATGGCCGCGTCGGCTTCCTCGTCGTACGGCTCGCCGCGCGCGGAGGCGGCCTGGCGGCCGACGATCGACAGCACTCCGGCCAGCTGAGCCGGTCCCATCACCGCGGACTTGGCACTCGGCCAGCTGAACAGGAACCGCGGGTCGTACGCCCGGCCGCACATGCCGTAGTTCCCCGCGCCGTAGGAGGCGCCCAGCACGATGGTCAGGTGCGGCACCCGGCTGTTCGCGACCGCGTTGATCATCATCGCGCCGTGCTTGATGATGCCGGCCTGCTCGTAGCTGGCGCCCACCATGTAGCCGGTCGTGTTCTGCAGGAAAAGGAGCGGCACGCCGATCTGGTTGGCCAGCTGGATGAACTGCGCCGCCTTCTGCGATTCCTCGCTGAACAGGATGCCGCGCGCGTTGGCCAGGATGCCGATCGGGTAGCCGTGCAGCGCGGCCCAGCCGGTCACCAGGCTCGTGCCGTAGAGCGGCTTGAACTCGTCGAAGTCCGAGCCGTCGACGATCCGCGCGATTACCTCGCGCGGGTCGAACGGGACCTTGAGGTCCTCGGGGACGATGCCGAGCAGTTCCTCGGGGTCGTGGGCCGGCTCGGCCGCGGTGTTGGCCGGCCCGCTGCGAGGCTTGCGCCAGTTCAGCCTGGTCACGATCGACCGGCCGATCCGCAGCGCGTCGTGCTCGCCGGCAGCCAGGAAGTCGGCCAGCCCGGACTGCCTGGCGTGCATGCTGGCACCGCCGAGGGACTCGTCGTCCGATTCCTCGCCGGTGGCCATCTTGACCAGCGGCGGCCCAGCCAGGAACACCTTGGACCGGCCCTCGATCATCACGACGTAGTCGCTCATCCCCGGCACGTAGGCGCCGCCCGCCGTCGAGTTGCCGAACACGAGCGCGATCGTGGGGATCCCGGCTGCGGACATCCGGGTCAGGTCGCGGAAGATCTGGCCGCCGGGGATGAAGATCTCCTTCTGGGTCGGCAGGTCGGCACCGCCCGACTCGACCAGGTTGACCAGCGGGAGCCGGTTCTCGATGGCGATCTGCATCGACCGCAGCGACTTGCGCAGCGACCACGGGTTGGTCGAGCCGCCACGCACGGTCGGGTCGCTGGCGCTGATCATGGCTTCGGTGCCCGAGATGACGCCGATGCCGTTGACGCCGCTGCCGCCGACCGGGAAGCCGGTGCCGTGACCGGCCAGCGCCGACAGCTCGAGGAACGGGGAGTCCGGGTCGATCAGCAGCTCGACCCGCTCGCGGACCGTGAGCTTGCCGCGATCGCGGTGCCGCTGGACATACTTGGGGCCGCCGCCTGCCAGCGCCTTGGCGTGCTCGGCGTCAAGCTCGCCCAGTTTCGCCAGCATGGCCGCACGCCGGCCCGCGTACTGAGCGCCGCCGGTGTCGAGCGCGCTGGCAAGAACAGTCACAACCGGAACCATATGACGCGACCGGCCACCCCCGACAGCCGCGGTAGCGCTGCTAGACCCGGACGACGGCGATTCTCTCGCGCCGGGCGCGCTCTGGTTCGTCCGTCAGGCGCCCCATGTCCTTGGTGTCACTGGTGAGCAATACCGCCGGCCGCGGCTGAGCCAGAGCAACTACGGCCACCAGGGCGTCGACGGCGTGGTCGTGGCCCGACAGCCCGACGCGGCCGAGCAATTCTCCTGCTATGCGGGCCTTGGACTCGTCGATCGGCGATATCTCGATCCGGCGGAGCACGCGATGAACCGGCGAGTCTCTGGGCCCGCCACGCAGCACCTCCGTAAGGGTGGAGGCGGCCACGATGACGGGCGTCTGCGAGTCGTAGGCATCCATCGCAAAGGAAACTGCCCGCGAGTTGCCCGCGGCGAGTTTGGCCAGCCCGTCAGCGTCGAGGACTAGTGCGCCTACTTTTCCTCGAAGTCCGGCCATTCCCGCCTCGTCTGCTCGCGTATTTCGGGCGGCACGGGTCCGTACTCGGCTTCGAGTTCGGAGATCAGGTCGCCGAGCAGGTCATGCCTGATCTCGCGCTCGACGGCTTCGCTGACGTACCGGCTGAAGCCGCCGGCTCCGGTGCGGGAACGGACGGCTTCGGCTAGCTCTTCTGGCATCGACACGCTCACCTTCCTGACCTTGCCGCGGTGCAGCCGGGCGCTCTCCTCGACGAAGACCGCTGCTGGCAGGACCGAGACGATGCACTTCACCACCTGATCGCGCGGAGCCGAGCCGAGCGCCTGCCTGAGTGCCCGCTCCAGCGCGCTCAGCTGCGGCAGCGAGTCCGATGCCGGCCCGCGATCCGGCTGGTCCGGACTTGATCGAGCGCTCATGATATCGATGCTACCACTGGTAGCAACATGTTTCTATTGAGCGCCGACCGCCGTGCGCAGGGCGTCAAGCGCGTGCCGCAGAGCGCCGGTCGCGTGGCCGGTGATCTGCCCGTTCGCCTGGTACTGGTCATAGACCTGCACGAGCTGGTCGTACTGCTGCTGCACCTGCTGGGCGGTCTGGCCGGGCTGCCGGAAGAGCAGCTGCTGGAGCTGGTTGAACATGTTCTGCCCGGCCTGCTCGCTCACCTGGCCGGTGGCCACCCCCGCTTCCAGGTCGCTGACGAAGGCGCCGGCCGCAGCGGCGGCCGGCGGGACCCGGCCGGGACGCGGGCTGGATCCGCGGCCAGGATGGTCCTGCTGACTGCCGTGGTGCGCCGCGTCGGACCGGTGGCCGGCGGAGGCCGGGCCGGTCGGCGCGCCGGCCCGCGGCGCAGCGTTTCCGTGACCGCCCAGCAGCACAGCGACCAGGGCGGCGATGCTGGCGGCCAGCGCCGCGCTGAGCATGAGCTCGGCCAGGGTCGGCCACCGCCACCCGTGACGTTGCTGGTCAGGCGGAGCGTCA
>JADGPC010000443.1 GCA_017882645.1 Streptosporangiales bacterium
CCGGCGAAGGGCAGCTCGGCCGCCGGGGTGAAGATGCGGACCAGGTAGTCGGCACCGGGGGCGTCGGGCGGCAGCACGAACGTCGTCTCGGACAGGTTGGTCCAGCGCGCGAAGCGCTGCATCTCCGTCGCGGTCAGACCCTGGCCGTCGAGCACGACCGCGACCGGGTTGCCCATGAACGGCTCGGAACTGAACACGTCGACCTGGCTGAAGGACCGCTGCATAGCCCGAGTCTGCCACGCGCTAACTCGCGGAGCTCGCCGAGCTGGCCGGCCAGATTGCGTGGCCGGCCGGCGACCGGCAACGACATCGGCGGACCGTTGATGTCGTCATAGCAGCATCAACGGTCCGCCGATGTCGTTCGGCCTGGGTGGCGCCGCTACCGGCTGGCGCCGGGCAGCGTGCCGATGGCCGGGTTGGCGTCGGCCAGGACCACGGTGCGGCCCGCGCCGGACGGGTAGCTGACGATCATCGCGCTTGGCGGCAGCCGCTGGAGTTCGTCCGCCTCGACCAGGAATTCCCTGGACCGCTGGGCGGTCCGGCCGAGCGACGCGTTCTCACCGAGCGCCCTGGACAGGCTGATGCCCCACGACGTGCCGGTGTTGATCCCCTCGGTCAGCGACACCGAGTCCGACTCGCTGACCGAGTAGTTCGAGTCCCGGCTCGATGAGGCGTTGAAGTCGCCGAACGGCGCGAGACCGCCCTGGCTGCGCCCCCGGCCCCGGCTGCCGCCCGCGTTCCGGCCGACGGACAGCGACCCGGCGACCGAGTCCGCCGTCCCGGCGGTGCTCGTGTACGAGTCGCCCCACGTGTCGGCGAGTGATGTTCCGACCGTGTCGGTGATCTGGCTGACCACGAAGCGGTGCTCGGTCCCGATCAGCTCGCTGGCCGCCCGCGCCTCATCGCCATTGCCGAGCCGCATGAACGCCACCGCCGCGTTGCCACGGCCCAGCCGTTCCCGCACGCCCGCCGGGATCGAGCGGAACGCCAGCACCAGCCCGGTCCGTGAGGTCTCGCACGCGGCCACGAGCCGGTCGAGGACATCGCCGCCGAGCCGGTCGGCGCCGAGCAGGCAGATGACGTGCGTCCACGGTTCGCCGGGTTCCGCCTGGCGCAGCATGTGGGTCAGGGCGGCGACCAGGTAGGTGGCCAGCATCCGGTTCCCGATCACGCCCGCCCGCCGGTCGAGCGCGGCCACCCGCAGCCTGGTGCGCGCCTCAGGGACCGGCGGCTGCCCGGTTCCGAGCGCGTCGAGCCGGCGCAGCCTGGACTCGAGCACGAACGCCCGCTCAATCACCACGCGTTCGGCCGCGCCGCGGCCGAACAGGGTCCCCACCTGCTCGAGCTGGCTCGCGGTGAGCAGACCGGAACGCAGATCGGCCCGCGGGTCACCGACGTCGGCCAGGGCCCGGAGCGCGGCAGTCACCGCCGAGATCCGCGGATCGGGGCCCAGGACTCCGAGGACCCGCTCGAGCAGCGCGCAGTCGGCGGCCGGGTCGGCCGCCGATCCGTCCGCGGCCCGGCCGACGGCGAGGTCGCCGCCGCCAGCGGCACCCGTGGCCAGCGCGAGCACGTCGGCCATGGCCTGCGCGTCAAGCCCGGTACCGAGGTCGAGCTGCGGCAGGTCCCTGGGGAGCGTCCAGACGAGCGGCCGGAGCCCCGAGCGCTGCGCCAGCCTGATCAGGTCGCCGGCTACCGCTCCCTCGCTCAGGTCGACGACGCTGACTTCTCCGCCGGCCGACAGGCGTGCCGCCGCGAGCGTCGTGACCAGCGCCGACCAGCCCGCGAGGGTGCCGCCGGCCACGTCGATCCGGTCGATCCCGGGCGGCAGGCCGACAGCGAACCAGGCCGGCTGCCGGTCGAAGACTGCCTTGCGCCGCTGCCAGGCGCGGTACTGCGCCGCGTGCTCGCCCTGCCGCGCCGCGAGCGCCCGCGCCTGAGCGGCGCCGGCGACCTCGACCCGGTGCCGCTCGGCGGAGATCGCGGTGCCGAGCCTGCGACGGTCCCGCCACGCCGACCTCGCGCAGCCCGCCGCACCCGCCACTGCGGCCAGCGTTCCGCACCCGGTCGCGGCCGGCCCCGCGGCCCCGGCCAGCCACATACCGCCGAGCAGGACGGCCGCCAGCAGCCCGGCCGCGGCTCCCGCCCTGGCGGGCCGGCTGATCACCCGGCAGATCCTCGCCTGCGCGGCCAGCCCGCCGGGATCCAGCCGGTCGGCAGGCCCGGCGGCGGGCCTGGCCGGCGGCGGGCCGGGATCGGCCAGCGTCGGAGCGAACTGCCAGCCCAGGCAGACCCGATCGGCCTCGTCATTCATCGCACCGCCCGGCAGCCCGTGAGCAGCAGCGCAGGACTGCGTACCCGCAGTGACAGGGCGTCGGGGAGCTGCCCGGCCAGCAGGTCCGCCGGCAGCCCCAGACTGTCTTGCGGGTTCAACGGGACCACCGCCGGCGATCCCGGCGGGCTGGCCAGGCCCGGCGGCGCCTGGCCCCGGACGGCCACGACATTGACCTGGCCAGCAAGCCGGGCGGCGGCGGTGCCGACGGCCGTGCTGAGCAGAACGGCCGTCCCGGTGCCCGGCCCGAGCGCGAGCAGGGCGGCCAGCTGGGCCGCATCGATCGCCTCGCAGCCGTTGATCCAGACGAGGCTGTCAGCCGGGGCGCCGAGGCTGGCC
>JADGPC010000444.1 GCA_017882645.1 Streptosporangiales bacterium
GATCCGACCGGCCTGTTCTCGTTCGACACCCGCTTCCTGTCGCAGTGGGTGCTGAGCGTGAACGGCGACCGGCTGACTGCGCTGTCGACCGACGATCTGCAGTACTTCCAAGCCCGGTTCTTTCTCGTTCCCGGCACGAGCAGCGTCTACATCAACGCAACGCTGACGGTGATCAGGCAGCGCGAGGTGGCTGACGGCTTCCATGAGCAGCTCACGGTCCTGAACCACGCCAGCGAGCCAGCCGATCTGGTGATCCGCGTCGATGCGGGCAGCGACTTCGCCGACCTGTTCGAGGTCAAGGACGCGCTGACGAAGGCCGGCCAGTACCAGACCAGCAGCACCGTCGACGGCCTGGTGCTCTCTTACCGGCGCGAGACATACCGGCGCGAGACCTGGATCTCGGCCACGGCGCCGGCCGATTTCGACGACCACGGCCTGACGTTCAGCATCACGATCCCGGCCCAAGGCGGTTGGACGACCGAGCTCGACGTGGTGGCCAGGGTCGGTGCCGCCGAGGGCAGCCCGGGAAGCCACACCGGGACGCCCGGGACGCCCGCGCCGCGCCGGGTCCGCCGGGACATGGCCAGGGGCCTGCAGAAATGGCTTGAGCGGGCGCCCGACCTGCAGTGTGACTGGAAGCCGCTCGAGCAGATCTACCGCCGCTGCCTGACCGACCTGGCGGCGCTTCGGTTCGCCACGCTCACCATGCCCGACCGGTGGCTGCCGGCGGCCGGGCTGCCGTGGTTCATGACGATCTTCGGCCGGGACAGCATCTTCACCAGCTTGCAGGCCCTTCCGTTCACCTCCGAGCTGGCCGCGACCACGCTGCGCGCGCTGGCCGAGCGGCAGGGCACGCGGATCGACGACTTCCGCGACGAGGACCCCGGGCGCATCCTGCACGAGATGCGGTACGGCGAGCTGACGGCCTTCGAGGAGCGGCCGCACTCGCCGTACTACGGCTCCGCCGACGCCACACCCCTGTTCGTGGTGCTGCTCGATGAGTACGAGCGCTGGACGGGCGACACCGCGCTCGTCAGGGACCTCGAGCACACCGCCAGGGCCGCCCTGGCCTGGATCGACGAGTACGCCGACCTCCAGGGCAACGGCTACGTCGCCTACCAGCGCCGCAATGCGGAAACGGGACTGGAGAACCAGTGCTGGAAGGACTCCTGGGACTCGATCTCCTACCGCAACGGCGACCTGCCCGGTTTCCCGCGGGCGACCTGCGAGCTGCAGGGATATGCCTACGACGCCAAGATCCGCGGAGCCCGGCTGGCCAGGAAGATCTGGCATGACGATGCGTTCGCCGGCCGACTGGAGAGCGAGGCGGCAAGCCTGAAGCGGCGGTTCAACCGGGACTTCTGGGTGGCGGACGGCGGGTACTTCGCGGTCGCGCTCGATATCGACGGTCGCCAGGTGGACTCGCTGACTTCCAACAACGGGCACCTGCTGTGGAGCGGCATCGTCGACAAGTCCAAGGCCAGGGCGGTCGTCCGGCATCTGCTCGGCCCACAGCTGTTCTCCGGCTGGGGCGTGCGCACGCTGGCCGAGGGCGAGGCCCGCTACAACCCGATCGGCTACCACACGGGCGCAGTCTGGCCGTTCGACAACTCGATCATCGCCTGGGGCTTGCGCCGGTACGGGTTCAAGGAGGAGGCGGCTTGCATCGTCGCCGGCATCCTGGAGGCGGCGGAGGTCTTCGCCGGCCGCCTGCCAGAGGCGTTCGGCGGCTACGCCAGGGGCGTGACCCGATACCCGGTCGAGTACCCGACCGCCTGCAGCCCGCAGGCCTGGTCGGCAGGCGCGCCGCTGCTGCTGCTGCGCGCGGCGCTCGGCCTGGAGCCGCGGGGGGATCACCTCATCGTGGATCCCGCGCTGCCGAAGCGGATCGGCCACCTGGAACTGCTCGACCTGCCGGGGCGCTGGAAGAAGGTAGACGCGTTCGGCCGCGGCCGGATCGACACGGACCGCCGGACCGCTCGCTGACGCGGCAAAGCGGTTCGGCACGGCCCCGGAGCACGCCCCCGTCGGACGCTCCCCGGCGCACCGCCTCCCGCCGCAGGGCCTCCCCGGCGCGCGGCCTCCTCGGCGCGGCGGCACTCCGGCGCATCGGCACTCCGGCGCATCGGCACTCCGGCGCATCGGCACTCCGGCGCGTGGCCCCAGCGCGGCGCCCCGCCGCGGCGGCACCACCGCGGCGGCACCAGGACGCGGCGGCACCAGGACGCGGGCAGGTATCCGGGCCCCGGCGCTCAGCTCCCGCAACGCCCCCGAACGGCCCTCGCACGACCCCGCACCGCCCGCAACGCCCCAGTGTTCCCGGTCGGCTCGCCTTAGCGGCACCACTAACCGACAAAACGGTCGTATCATCCAGCCGTTCGGCCACGCAATTTGACTTTTCATTACTTTGCGCTAAATTCCTGCCCGATCTCGATCTATCTGCCCGATTCGCAGCGACCAAACTGATGAAAAGTCAGCGACCGGCCAGTCCGAGCCGACTTCGCCGCACGAAATGTCCGCCGCAGAGCCTGAGCTTGTCCCCCAAGCCGAGGCTGGCGCCAGAGCCGAGCCTGGCGCCTGCAGCCGCAGGCCCACGCATCCGGCCCAGGCCCAGGCCCAGGCGTCCGGCCCCGGCCCGCGCATCCGGCCCACGCCCAGGGAGCCGGCGCTGGCGCAGCCCGTCCGCGGTCCGCTGCGAGGTTCTCCCGAACGGCGCCTGACGAGCGGACCTCGGCAGCGAGCCCGATCGCCGGGGTTGCCGCGCCTATCCGTGGCCTGGCCGAATACATTTACAGTGTGGCCAATCCGCGCGACATCGTCTCCGTTGAGCGGGTTATCCACGCCCCCGCCGCGGCGATCTTCGACATCATCGCTGATCCAGCCCGGCACCCGCAGATCGACGGCTCGGGGACGGTCCTCCAGCCCCGGCCCGGCGTCCCGTCCCGGCTCTCGCAGGGAGCTACCTTCGGCATGGACATGAAGCGCGGCGTGCCGTACAAGATGATCAGCACCGTCACCGAATTCGACGACGGGCGGCTGATCGCCTGGGCGCCGAAGCCCGCGAGCGGCCTAGGTGCCCGGCTCGTCGGTCGGGTCTGGCGCTATGAGCTCGAGCCCGTCGACGGCGGCACCCGGGTCCGCGAGACCTGGGACATCTCACGTGAAGCGCTCCGCTTCGCGCTCCGTTACGTGGCCGCCTCGCGGACCAGGCAGGACATGGCCAAGTCGCTCGAGCGGCTCGACCAGCTCGCCACCTCAGGAGCGTAGGACAGCCCGGCCAAGGATCGGCTCGCGTGCCGACCGCAGCCGCTTCCCTGCCGACCGCAGCCGTTTGCCCGCCGCCTGCCGCCGCCCGCCTGCCCGCCACCGATTGCCGGCCGATCCTGCGCGCCGACGTCTGGGCAAAAGGCCGCGTGCGAGTGTGCGGGCAAAGGATGACACCATCGCTCTATGACATTGCCGGAACCCGGTCGGCCGCACGGCCAAGCCAGCCCCGCGCTGGTTTCGGCGGCTGACCAGGCACCGGTGGTGATCAAGGACAATCTGGAGCCGCGGGTCAGGCTGCCGGCCGACGCGCTGCGCTGCATGGTTCAGTGCGTCGAGATCGCCTTGCTGGTCGGCCTCGGGCTGCTGGCCCACGCGACGGTCAAGGGCATCGAGCAGAACGTCGTCGGGGCCAGCCAGCTAGCCGAGCGGAAACTGCTGAGCGGGCTGCTTGGCCTGATCGGCGACGTGGCGCACATCGCCTTGCTGCTCCTGCCGCTGGCGCTGGCCGTCCTGCTGCTCGTCCACCGCCAGGCGCGGCGGCTCACCGAGGCGGTCGGGACCGGCGGCGTCGCGGTCGCCGTCGTGGCGATCGTCAACTGGCTGCTGCGCCAGCCTGCGGCCTCCCAGCTGTACGGCGCGCTGACCCTGTCGGACTCGCATGCCCGCGTGCCTGTGCTCGACGGCTACCTGGCCGGGCTCGCCGCCTACGTCACCGTGATCGGGCTCTCCGGCCGCCGGCGCTGGCGCACCGCCTACTGGACCGCGCTGGGCTTCTACCTGCTGGCCAGCCTGGCCAATCCGAAGAACGCGCACGTCACCTTGCTGTCGCTGCTGATCACCCTGCTGATTGGCTCGGCCATCGGATCCGGCCTGCGGTATGCCTTCGGCTCGGCATCGGGCCGGCCGACCGCGGCGGAGATCGCCGCCGCGCTGAGCACCGTGGACGCGCCCGTCACGGCCATGCGCCGGATCGCCGATGCCCGGACGGAAACCAGGCGCTACGCCGCGACCGTGCAGGGCGGCGCGCAGCGGGATGTCACGGTCTTCGACCGCGACCAGCAGGCCGCCGATGCGCTCTACCGGCTGTACCGGCGGATCCGGCTGAAAGCCCAGGTGTCGCGTCGCGGGCCGCTGACCGTGGAAGGAGCGGTGGAACGCCGGGCGCTGCTCACGTACGCCGTGGAGGACGCCGGCGTCGGCACGCCGCGTTTGCGGGCGCTGATCCGGGTCGGACCCGAGGCGGCGGTGCTGGCCAACGAGCACACCGACGGCGCGACGCTGGCCGAACTGGACGGCCAGCTGAACGATGACCAGCTGCGCCGGGTCTGGGACGCGGTACTGCGGCTGCACCGGCACCGGGTCACCCATCGCAAGCTGACCGCCGATCACATCCTGTTCACCAGGCCAGGCGGCGATCCCGGCGGCGATCCCGGCGGCGACCGGCAGGGACAGGTCCTGCTGCTCGAGCCAGGCGACGGCGACGTGGCCGCGAGTGACCTGCAGCTGCGGCTCGACCGGGTTCAGCTGCTGGCGGAGATGGCCCTCGCGGTCGGCCCCGACCGGGCCGGCGACCTCGCGGCGGAGAAGCTCAGCAGCGATGAGCTGGCGGCCATGGTTCCCCTGCTGCAGCCGGTGGCGCTGCACCGCACGACCCGGATGGCGCTGCGCCACCGCAAGGACATCCTGCCCGGGCTGCGCAAGCGGCTGCTCGGCACCGCTCAGGAGAGCGAGGCACCGCCGGTCCAGCTCGAGCGCATCCGGCCGCGGACCCTCATCACCCTGGTGGCCGGAGTCGTCGCGGCCTACATCCTGATCGGCCAGCTCAGCACGGCCAGCCTGAGCACGGTCCTGCACGAGGCTGACCCGAGCTGGGTCATCCTGCTGGTGGCCCTGTCGGCACTGACCTACGTGGGCGCCACCTTCGAGCTGACCGGATTCGTGCTTGAGCGGCTGAGCTTCGCCCGCACGATGCTGGCTCAGATCGCCGGGTCGTTCGTGACGCTGGTCACCCCGGCCGCCGTGGGCGGGGTCGCGCTGAACATCCGCTACCTGCGCAAGGCCGGCGTGAGCCCCGCCGATGCCGGGTCGAGCGTCGGCGTCTCGCAGGTCATCGCGTTCGGCCTGCACCTGCTGATGCTGATCATCTTCGCGGCCTTTACCCGGAACGCACGGGCGCACTCACTCCGGCCGCCGAACTGGGTCTGGATCGCGCTCGCCACGCTGGCGGTGGTCGTGCTGATCGTGCTGGCCATCCCGGCCGGCCGGCGGCTGCTGCGGTCCCGGCTGGCCCCCGCGCTGAGCCAGGTCATCCCGCGGCTGCTGGACATCGCGCAACGGCCGGCGAAACTGGCCGTTGGCATCGGGGGCGCCCTGCTGCTGACCGTCGCCTACATCTTCGGCCTGGAAGCCTCGGTCCTCGCGTTCGGCGGATCGGTCGCGCTGACCAGCGTCGCCGTCGTCTACCTGACCGGCAGCGCCATCGGATCGGCCGTCCCGACACCGGGCGGGATCGGGGCCGTGGAGGCGGCCCTGTCGGCCGGGCTGACCGCCGCCGGCATGCCGGGCGCGAAGGCAATCGGCGCGGTCCTGCTGTTCCGCCTGGTGACGTTCTGGCTGCCGGTGCCGA